>JBOHWA010000117.1:0-2359 GCA_050735855.1 Binatia bacterium | reverse complement strand
CAGCGCCACCACCAGCTCGCGCGCTATGGTGAACGCGCCCTGCGACGAGAGCGAGATGTTGTCCTGGAACGCGCCGCTGACATCTCCTGGCCCCACCGGTCCGACGGCGCCGCTCAGGTGACCGTCGACCAGGCGATCGAACGTCGCGCTGGCGCAGCAGTCGCCGACGTCGGAGAAGTTGAACGTGCTCACCGAGCGCGCTGTGCCGGTCGCGCCCTTGCCGGTCTGTGAGACGGTGCTCGGTCCGACGAAGGTGACCGTATCGCCGCCCGACTCGCTCATCAGGTCGTAGTCGATGAAGTCGACGAGGGCGAGATTGGTGTCGTCCGAGCTCAGGCTCTGCACTACGGCGAAGTAACTGACCGTCGCCATGCGCGGTGCACCGACCAGGGTGTAGGTCACCGTGATGTTGAGCGCCGCATCGGAGAAGACCAGCACGATCTGGTTGGTATCCTCGTCCTGGGTGGCGGAGGTCAGCGGCACCGTCGAGGCGAGCTCGTTCTGCACCAGTGGGTTCATGGCGGAGTTGACGCCCGCCGTGATGAAGAAAGCCTGCTGCGCGAGCTGATCGAAGCCGTTCACCAGCAGGTCAACGAGGCGCCCGCCGTTTTCCACCAGCGTGGCGCCGGCATCGCTGACCGTGCAGTCGCCAGGGCACGCGATCGGCACGGCCGCCGCGGGACTGCTCATCGCGACCGCACTGACCAGTGCGCAGATACCGAACCAGCGTCGAGTCGGTCCCATTCGCTCTCTCCTCCACCGGCGCAGAGCCAGGCACTCAGCCTCGCCCCGTCTAGCTCAAAACTTGCGCATCCACAACGGTCATTCGCCCGTTCCGAGCTCCACGCGGAGATGGATCGGGAGTCGCCGGGAGCGCAGCGCTCAGGGCCGCTCCGGCGTTTTCTGGTACGTGCCGGTGAGCGTCGCCGTGCCCAGTACGTGGCCGCGCATCGCGTCGAGCAACGCGGTCTTGTTCGCGGCGCCGAGATCGGGCAGCGGCGTGTCGAGCGCGTAGAGACGGAAGACATAGCGGTGTCGCCCGACCGGCGGGCACGGCCCCTGGTAGTCGGGACCACCGAGATCGCCCGTCCCCGCCCGCGTGCCGGGCGGCAGCCCCACCGGCGAAACGCCCTCGGGGAGGCTGCGCGCATCGGCGGGCAGCCCGTAGAGCACCCAGTGCACCCACGGCGCCGGCCGCGGTGCGGCCGGATCGGGCGCGTCGGGATCGTCGACGATGAGCGCGAAGCCCTTGGTGCCCGGCGGCGGTGCGCCCCAGGCCAGCGGCGGCGAGACATCCACGCCCTCACAGGTGTGGCGGGCCGGAATCGCCGCGCCGTCGGCGAAGGCCGTCGACATGAGGACGAAGGCATGCGCCGATTGCGCAACCATCAGCACAGCGAGCAGGGCGACCGCGACATGGAGGACTCGCATCACGCCGCGTTTATGTACCCCCGCGGGGTCGGGCAGGGCAACGGGTTTCGATCGTCGGGTTTCGATCGTCGGCCGACCGGCGCGGAGTGTTCAACCGCGGCGATCTATGGTTTGGTCCCTCGGCGTGAGTGGGGATCTTTCTGCAGCGCTGCGGCGGGCGCGCGAGGCGCTGCTGCCGGCGCGCGAGCGCATGCCGGCGGCGGCACGGGCACTCGACCTGCTCGAGCGCGACCTGCTGCCGCGCTCGGCCGGCGGTGATGCCTACCTGGTGGCCGGCATCGTCGGGCCCAACAATGCCGGCAAGTCGGCGCTGTTCAACGCCCTGGTCGGGCGCACGCTGAGCCCCTCGATGCCGACCGGCGGGGCGACGCGCCGGCTGGTCGGCGCGGCGCATCCGATTCTGCTCGACCAGCTGCGCGCCGAGCCGACGCTGGCGCGCTTCCCGCTGCGCACCTTCGCCGCCAACCACGACGGTGAAGCGCCGTTGCAGCCGGCCACCGACCCGGCCGAGCTGTTGGTCGCCGCCGAGGCGCATCTGCCGCCGATGCTGATGCTGATCGACACGCCCGACTTCGACAGCATCCTCGAGGACAATCGGCTGGCGAGCGAATCGCTCCTCGCCGTCGCCGATCTGGTCATCGCCGTCGTCACGCGGCACTCGTACCAGAACAAAGCCGTCGTCCGCTTCCTCGAGCGCTGGCTGCAACACGGCCGGCCGTGGATGCTGGTCTACAACGAGGCGATCGACGCCGAGGTGGCGAGCCATCACGCCGCCAAGCTCGCCGCCGACGTCGGCACGCCGCCGCTCGCCGCGTTCTGGGCGGCGCACAGTCTCGACGTGCAGCGCGGCGCCGTGCCGCTCGACCCGCAACAGCTGGCCCTCGACGGCGCCGCCACCCCGCCGCGCACCCTGCGCGATCTGCTCTTC
>JBOHWA010000116.1:0-3842 GCA_050735855.1 Binatia bacterium | reverse complement strand
CCTCGGTGGACACGTCAAAACCGGCCAGTCGTGGACGTCTGAAAACCGGCCAGTCGCGCGCGGCACGGCGGGTAAGCGTTTACTGAGGAGAGCCCTCCTGGCGCAAGTTGGCGTGCGCCCGCATCCGCCAGCTCTTCGGTCCGCAGGTGACGACGTAGCCGCGTTCGAGGAGGCGGTCGAGCATGGCGGTAACCGCCGGGGTGTCGCCGAGCAGTTTGCCCCAGTCGTCGACCGGGCGGTTGGACGTGAGGATCGTCGAGGCGCGGCCGTGGCGGCGCATGACGATCTCGAGGAGGTCCTCGGCCGCGGTCATCGGCAGCTTGCGCATGGCGAGGTCGTCGATGATGAGCAGCGGGACGGTGGTGAGGTCGGCGACATAGACCTTGCGCGTACCGTCGAGGGTGGCGTCGGCGAGCTCTTCGAGCAGCAGAAACGCCTCGCGGTACCGGACCTGGTGGCCCTGCTGGATGGCCGCATGGCCGAGCGCCTGGGCCAGATGGCTCTTGCCGCTGCCGGGCGGGCCGAGAAACAGCACGTCGGCGGCCTCGGCGACGAAGCGGGCGGTGGCGAGCTGGAAGATCAGGGCGCGGTCCAGCTTGCGGTTGAAGTCGAAGTCGAAGGTATCGAGCGTCTTGCCGGCGTCGCGGAAGCGCGCCTGCTTGCGCCGGCGTTCCAGCAGCCGATCGGCGCGCCGAGTGAGCTCGTCGGTGACCAGCACCGAGAGGAAGTCGAGCGGTGCCAGGCGCTCGGCCTGGGCGTGTTGGAGCCGCAGCTCGAGCAGCGCCGCCATGCCGCCGAGGCGGAGATGGCGCAGCGCCTTGGTGAGTTCGAGGATGGTCACGGGTCGTCCTCCGTCGGGGTGGGCGTGTGGGCCGCGATGAGATCGCGGTACTGAGTGAGCTCACGGATGAGCGGATCAATCTGGCGCAGGGCGAGCAGCGGACGGGGGCTGCGCTCCAGATAGCGCCGCACGAAGCGGTAGGTCGGCTGGCCGAGATCACAGGCGGTGGCGCACGCGTCATTGACGGCCTCGGCGCCGTGGCGGCGGGCGAGCGCGAGCACGCCGAGAATGCGCCGCACCCCGACGGCACCATCGCGTTGCTCGATCTGGCGGCAGAGGACGCCGGTCGCGACACCCGCGTGCTCGGCGCGGCGCAGGAGCTGCTGCACGCTGGGCGCGGTGCGCGCCGGGCGGTCTTCCTCGCGGGTGCGATAGCGGCCGGGGCGGTCGACGCGATGCTCGCGCAGCAGCGCGCCCGTGTGGCGGTCGAGGAGGCGCACGACGCGGCCGTCCCACTGGACGTCCACGGAGGTGCCGATGCGCCCGGGCGGCACCGAATAGTAGGCGCGCTCGACCTCGACGTGCCCGTCGAGATGCACGACGCGCTCGCCGTACTGGTAGTAGCGAAACGGCTCGAGCGGCAGCGCCTGGAGGTGCGGGCGCTCCTCGGCAAACATCGCCGCCACCTGGCGCTTGGTGGTGCCGTGGATGCGGGTATCGGCCCAGCGCTCCTCCCAGTGATCGAGGTAGGCCTGCGCGGCCTCCAGCGTCTCGAAGCGCAGGCCCTTCAGCGGCGTGCGCTGCGCGTGGCCGACGCCGGCTTCCACCTTGCCCTTGCGGTCGGGGTCGCGCACCCGGCACGGCAGCGCGGTGACGCCGTAGTGGGCAAGCACGTCGCGGTAGAGCGGATTGAGCGTCGGCTCGTACCAATCGGGCCGCAGCACGCCCTCTTTCAGATTGTCGAGGACGACCACGCGCGGGGCGCCGCCGAGGCGCCGGAACGCCTCTTCATGCAGCTCAGCCCAGATCCGCGCACTCGAGCGCACCGTCAGCAACCGCACCGCCTTGCGGCTGGCGCCGAGCGTCAGCACAAACAGCCGGCAGCGCCGATACTTGCCCGTCGCCGGGTCGCGCACCATCGGCCCCTCGCCGTAGTCGACCTGCGCCTCCTCGCCCAGCGCGGTCTGGATCACGGCGCGCGCCGCCGGGGCGCTGGCACGGCGCAGCCGGCGCACGAAGCGCTTCACGCTGGCGTAGCCGGCGGTGAAGCGGTGGCCGTCCACCAGGTCCTGATAGATCGCCATGGCGTTGCGGCCCTGGCCGAGCGCCGCGACGACGACCTCGCGGTACGGCTCGCAGGCGCTGGCCGACCCGCCCGCCGACCGGGGCGGGGGCGGCGCGGGCCCGTCAGGAGAGCCGGGCGCCGCGGCGGGGTGGGGATCGTCGACCACACTCGAGTCGGTGGACACCTCCGCCCCACTGGCCGGTTTTGCCGCGCCCGAGTCGGTGGACACCTCACTGGCCGGTTTTGGCGGCCGGCGGGTCCGCTTGGCGCGCACCGGTACCCCGGCCGCCTTCAGGTAGGCGCTGGCGGTCTCGCGCCGCACCCCCGTCGCCTCCTCGATGCGCCGCAGCGGCCATTTCAGCCGCCCCAGCGCGATCACCTGCTGTCGTTTCGCGTCGCTCAAGACATTGGCCATCCCGGCGTCGACTCATTCGTCGACTCCGGCGTCAATGCCGTGCACGCGCTACGACTGGCCGGTTTTCAGGTGTCCCTCACTGGCCGGTTTTGGGTGTCCACCGAGGATCGGGAATCGATCGACCCGCCCGGATTTCAGGCCGAATGGTCGCACCAAGTCGGGACAAGGCTTGGTCTGCGGAACTCTTCATTCGGTGTCGTAGGACGAGCGACGGCCCGAGCGTGATTGCGAGGATAATGGCGATGCCAACCGCTAGGACGACCATAGGATCCTCCCGTGAGAGGGGTATTGTTGCGGCTCAAAGAGGGCCCCGCAACGGCGATTCCATCAAGACAAGTGTGGACGCGCCTGCGCTGCTCGCGGTGCCGCTGTGCCGAGGAGCATTCTTGTCGGCCGCGGCCCGGCGACCCCGACCGGGAGTCTGTCCTGTGCCGGGCACCGCCGGGGAGCGCTACGACGTTCGCGGTCGGCGTGCAGGGCGACGACCGGCTACAAGCGAGTGGGGTAGATCCCGCCCGGCACGCTCCGGCGCAGCCAGTGAAAGGCAACCGTGAGGTGCTTGTCGCACTCCGAAAGGGATTCAGTGACGACCAGCGGATCCCGGGTTGACGACGCCCGATTCAAGCACCCGTGGGCAATGCCGACTATCGCCAGGTGCGCGTGGAAATCGCCCTGTAGATCGCGGCCCGCAGTGTGAGCATACGTCATGTAGGCGCGCTCGAGATCCTCGCACGCATTAACTAGGCGCGCATAGCGGTGTTTGAGGTTGGTGGTGAAGACGCGGGCCAATTCCACGGCGCTGCGTGCCGTCTCGCACAAGCTCTGAACCGCGGCATCCCCGTGCTGTTCGGGCAGAAGGAATTCGCCACGTTGTAGCTTGGCTGCGGTGGACGTCTTAGCGACCCATAGGACCAACACGATGGCCAATAGCGCGACAGCAATGAAGAAAAGCATCGGCATAACGAGCGGATCAACGGGAACTAGCGACCCGGCCGTCGCTGCGAGCCGGCAGCAGTTGGGCGCGATGGTGCGGAGCTACGTGTGCCCGCGGTGTGGGCGGGGGAGCCTGCGATGAGCGACGGCATCGATCTGGCCGTCGGATCAGCGAGCGGTCCGCTGCTGGGCGGCACCCGTCGTACGCTCAGCGTTCAGGGCCGACTCAATATCGGTGACCAACGTCTTGACCCACTTGTTGTACCCAGGGTGGATTCGCGGCGCCCCGCCGTCGGCGCTGTACTGCAGGTTCTGACTGCTGACGTAGGCTACTTGGAACGAGTCGTCGTCGTACTCGATGTCAACGACGGCGACGTGGTTGCGCTGGTACAACGTCGCCCGGATTTGCCCGTCGGTCACCTTCGTGG
>JBOHWA010000115.1:0-7172 GCA_050735855.1 Binatia bacterium | reverse complement strand
GGCCGCCCAGTCATCGTCGAGCGCCGCGATCGGGGCCGGGAAGCGGGCGTGCAGACGGCGGCCGGCGGGCGATTCGGGGTCGACGAAGAGCAGCGCCAGCTGCGGGCCGCGCGCCTCGAGCTGGTGCCGGGTGTCGGCCTGGATCAGCGCGGCGCCCAGGCGGCGCCGGCGCCCGCGGTCGTCGCGCAGCTCGAACGGCCCGTCGAGGCCGACGCACACCTGCAGGGCGTGATGGGCGTGCGCCTGGCTGTCGGCCGACGGGCCGACGTACAGCGCGCGCCCCGGCCACAGGATCAGGCGGCCGGTCCAGCGTCCGGGCCGCGCGCCCGCCGGGCTCACTCCTCCCATGCGATGCGCTGATGCGCGTCGGCCAGACCGAGGTAGGACTTGCGCATCAGGCGCGTGCCCTTGAGCAGGCTGCGCGCCTGGCGCTGCAGGCCGACCCACTCCTTGCCCTCGAGCTTGAGGTAGGCGCCGTAGACGCGTTCGCACTCGAGGATGCGCGGCTCCTCCGCGGCGGCCTTGGCGCGGTAGTAGGTGGCCAGCGCCTGGTGGTCGGCCTTGTTGCGCGCCTCGGCGACGCGCGTGGCAACCGTGGCGTCGGTGACCGGTCCGGCCGCCGGCGGCGCCGCCGCGACCGCAGCCGCCAGCGCCAGCAGCAGCACCGCGCTCATCCATCCGCAGGCTGCGCGCATCGCGGTCGCCTACTTGATGCCGACGACCATCGAGTCGGGGCCGGTCAGCGGCTCGACCGAGACCTCGCGGAACCCGGCGTCGCGCATCCAGCCGCAGCAATCGGCGCCGGTGTAGTCGAAGCCGCCGGGCGTTTCGATCAGCATGTTGAGGCTCATCAGCAGACCGAACGCATTGTGCCGGCGCTCGTCGTCGATCAGCGCTTCGTAGACGACGAACGCGCCGCCGGCCGGCAGCGCCTCGTAGGCCTTGCGCACCAGCTGGCGCTTCTCGTCGAGATCCCAGTCGTGCAGGATGTGGCCCATCATCACGACGTCGGCCGCCGGCAGCGGATCGGCGAAGAAGTCGCCGGCGACGAAACGCAGCCGGTCGGCGACCCCGCGCTCGGCGGCGTAGGCGGCGAACACCGGCTCGACCACGGCGAGGTCGAAGCCGACGCCGCGCAGGTGCGGCTGCGCCAGCGCCACCTGCACGGCGAGGTCGCCCTGCGCCGTGCCGACATCGACGAAGGTCTTCCAGCGCTGCCACGGGACGCGGCTGGCGATGGCGCAGTTGGCCGCATGGCTCACGCCGGTCATCGCGGCGAGGAAGCCGCGCAGCAGCGCCGGGTCGGGGTAGATCTGGGCGAACAGCGAGGTGCCGCCGTGCTTGAGCTCATTCTGCGGCAGGCCGCTGCGCAGTGCTTCCGGGAGACCGTCCCAGAAGCCGTACAGCCGGCGGTTTGACATCTCCAGGATGCCGCCGATGTAGGACGGCTTGCGCTGGTCGAGGAAGAGGTCGGCATCGGGCGCGTTGCGGTAGACGCCGTCGTCGCGCTGCAGAAAGCCCAGCGCGACCAGCGCATCGAGAAAGTCGTGCGCCGCGCGCGGGTGCAGCGCGAAGCCGCTCTGCAGCTCCGCCAGCCTCTGCGGCCGCTGCGCCAGCTCGCTGAACAGACCCATCTCGACCGCGGTGAGCAGCACCTTCGAGGACCAGAAGCCGAAGCCGACCTGCATGATGTGGTCGGCGGTTGGCGGGGTCGGTTGAGAAGACATTGCACGCTCCTTCGCCGCGGCGAGCGCGGCTGACGAATCTCGCCTCCAGCTACGTGCGCGCTGGGCGAGCGTCAAGCACGGGGCCGGAAAAAGCTTCACCACAGAGGGCACAGAGAACACAGAGGAAGAGTAGGAGAGAGATCTCCACCGCGGAGACGCCGAGGACGCGGAGAGGAGCTGCAGGGCTTTGCCCAAGAAAGAAGGAAGCGCAACAACGGATTACGCGGATTTCACGGATTCCTGAGTCTTCGCCAGCAGAATCCGTTTAATCCGTTCAATCCGTTGTTCGGGTTCATGACTTTTTGGGCAAAGCCGAGCTACAGGTCTCCGCGCCCTCGGCGTCTCCGCGGTGAAAATCTCTCTCTTATCGTTTTCCTGTTCTTCCTCTGCGTTCTCTGTGCCCTCTGTGGTGAACGTCTTGCCTACCGCCGTTTGCGCACCTTCCACACCTCCTCGCTCGGCCACTGGCGGGCCCAGTCGAGGGTGACGAACGGGTAGCGCGTCGTCGCGGTCGCCGGCGGGCGCACCTCGACCAGGTCCTCGATGTCGAAGCCGCAGCGGCGCAGCAGGCGGATCCAGTCGCCGTGCGAGAGGTGGAACGCGACGCTCGGGTCGTTCGGCCACTCGACGCGGTACATGCCGAACGCCGGTCGCAGCAGCCGGTCGGTGGCGGCGGCGTTCTCGTCCTCCTGCATGCAGAGCATGAGCAGCGCGGAGTTGACCAGGAAGACCAGCCGCCCGCCGGGGCGCAGCAGGCGCGCCGCCTCGGGCACCCAGCGCTGTGGATCGGCCCACAGGCAGGCGCCGTACTCCGAGATGGCGAAATCGAAGCTGGCGTCGGGATACGGCACCGCCTCCGCGTTGCCGTGCAGGAGCGGGAACGTCAGGCCGTGCTCCTGCTGCAGGCGCCGCGCGGTGGCAAGCTGCGCCTGCGAATTGTCGATGCCGACGACGCGGGCGCCGCGCCGCGCCATGCGTGCCGAGACGTAGGCGGTGCCGCAGCCGAGCTCGATGGCGTCCTTGCCGGCGAGGTCCTCGTCGAGCATGCCGACGTCCTCCTCGGGTACCCCCCACATGCCCCAGGTGATCTCGGGCGTGGCCCAGGCGCGTTCGCCCTCGGCGACGTAGGTCGGCGCCCACTGATCCCAGGTTTCACGGTTACGCAGGACGTGGTCGGGCAGATCGCTCATCGGTCACTCCTCGGGCTGACGCTCCGTGCAGAGCGGGTCGGGGCATTGGACGCCGCGGATGGTGCGGTCATGAAACCAGCGGATCGGGGCGCTCGCCCCGCTCTCGATGATACGGGCGCGCCGGGCGGCGAAGGCGTGGAGGGCGCCGGGCCCTCGGCGCCGTGCTCGCCGCGCGCAGCGCGGTTGGATTCAGCACGGCGCCGAGGGCCCGGCGCCCTCCACCAGGCTGCCACTCGCTGGCAGCGCGTGACTCACGGCGCGGCTGACCAAACAGACCCACTACCTACCGGCGCGACGAGCCGGGGCGCATGGCGCTCGCTGAAGCGCAGTGGGCATCAGGACCTCGCGATCCCGTTCCCCGCAAAGTGCAAAATTGTCGATAGGACCGGGCGTTCCGATCAGTTAGAATCCCCCGCCGGCAGCGGCATATGGCGGAGATCAGCTTGCGACCCGACCTTTCAGAGCTCACAGCGCTTGCCGCGTTCGTCGACGGTTTCGCCGCCGACACGCGGTTGCCGGCCGACGTGGCCTTCCAGCTCGACCTGGTGCTGGAGGAGTTGGTCACCAACACCATCTCCTATGGCGCGCCGTCGCCCGACAGTCGCATCGAGGTGCGGCTGGCGCGCCGGGACGGTGAGGTCGAGATCGACGTGGTGGACGCCGGCACCGCGTTCGATCCGCGCAGCCTGCCGGCGCCGGATCTGGAGGCACCGCTCGAGGAGCGCGGTGTCGGCGGCCTGGGCGTGCACCTGGTGCGGCAGTTCATGGACGAGATCGAGTACCGTCGCGAGGACGGACGCAACCACCTCCGTCTGCGCAAGCGCCTGGCCGCGGGGCGGGAGCCGGACGAAGGTGCCGGTCGGAGATAAGCCAATGGAGATCACAGAAGGGACAGTCGGCGGTGCCGTGGTGCTGCGGCCGAGCGGACGGCTCGACGGCAGCAGCGCGCCGAGCTTCGAGGAGGCCGTGCTGCAACGCATCGAGGGGCGCCCGCGCCGCGTCGTGCTCGATCTCGCCGGGCTCGACTACGTCAGCAGCGCCGGCCTGCGCGCCATCCTGGTCGCGGTCAAGCGCGGCAAGAGCGTCGGCTGCGGCCTGGCGGTCTGCAATCTGCAGCCCCACATCCGCGAGGTGTTCGATCTGAGCGGCTTCGGCAACGTCGTCGCCATCCATGCGACGCTCGAGGAGGCGGTCGCGCCGTGAGCCTCGACGACGACGGCCCGGTGGCCGTACGGCCGCGCCGCGCCGCGGCGCGCGGCGGGCGGACCGGGCTGAGCCTGCGCGCCAAGATCGCGCTCTTCGGCGTCCTGCCGGTGGTCGCCGTGCTCGGCGCGCAGGCCTTCGTGCGCAGCTGGCACATGGATCGCGAGCTGCAGCTGCGCAGCGAGGCGAGCATCCGCTCCGAACTGCAGGAGGCGACGCTGCTGCTCGATCGCGCCAACGCCGGGCCGGTCGACATCGTCCGCACCATGGCGCTGGCGCAGCAGAGCGGCCTCTTCGGCGACCGCCTGCGCTCGCTCGCCTTCGCGCGCGCCGTGCTCGAGGCGTTCCCCGACCTGACCGGCGTCTCCTTCGGCTACGAGCCCGACGCCGACGCGCACGACGCCGCGGCGGCCGGCGCCGTGCGCCTCGATCCGCAGGCGCTCGCCCCCGGCGGACGCTTCGCGCCGTACTGGTTTCGCGACCGCGCCGACCCGTCGATCATCCGCCTGGCGCCGCTGGCCGACATGGAGACCAGTTACTACTACCGCGGCGTCAGGAACCGCGTGCAGCGCCGCCCGGAAGGCGAGAACGTCGTCCTGCCCGGCGGCATCAGCACGCTCTACGAACCCGCCGCCCCCGACGTGCTGGCGCGCGAACCGGCGCTGATCACCGAACCCTACGACTACGAGGGCAAATACATCGTCGAGCACGCCGCGCCGATCGTCATCGACGGACGCTTCGTCGGCGTCGCCGCCGTCGACCGCTCGCTCAACGAGATCGACAGCTTTCTGGCCGCGCTGCGCGGCCACGAGAGCGGCGAGTTCATCCTGATCAGCCGCCGCGGCCGGATCATTGCCGCGACGATGGACCCGTCGTTGCGCGCCCGCGCCATCGAGACGACCCCGTACGCCGACATTCTGCGCGCCGCCTACCTGGAGCCCGGCGGCGTCCCGGCAGTGGTGGACGATCCGGTGCGCGGCGGCCGCTACTACTTTGCCAGCGCCCGCGTCCCGACCGGCGGCTGGACGCTGGTGATGGCCGTCTCGCAGGACGAGATCCTCGCGCCGGTGCGCCAGGCGGTGCGCGAGTCGCTGCTCGTCGCCGCCCTCGGCACGCTGGCCGTGCTCGTCATTCTGGTCCTGTTCATGGGCTCGATCGCGCGGCGCATCGAGGTGGCGGCCGACGCCGCCGCGCGCGTCAGCGACGGCGACCTCACCGTGCACGTGGATCCGAGCGGCGGCGACGAAACCGGCGTCCTGCTGCGCGCCATCGACGCGATGGTGAAGTCGCTGCGCGCCCTGGTCGGCGCCGGCCAGCACTCCAGCGTGCGCCTGGTCTCGACCGCCAACGAGCTGGCCGTCGCGGCGCGCCGCGAGGAGGCGCAGATCCAGGAGTTCAGCAGCTCGACCAGCCAGATCGCCGCGGCGGTGAAGGAGATCTCGACCACCTCGCAGGAGCTGGTGCGCACCATGGAAGAGGTGACGCGCGCCACTGCCGAGACCGCGACCCTGGCCGACAGCGGCCGCAGCGGCCTCGACGGCATGGAGGGGGCGATGCGCCGCCTCGACGGCGCCGCCGGCTCGATCTCCGAACGGCTGGCGGTGATCAACGAGCGCACCGCCGCCATCGGCGGCGTGACGACGGCGATCACCAAGGTCGCCGACCAGACGAACCTGCTGTCGCTCAACGCCTCGATCGAGGCGGAGAAGGCGGGCGAGTACGGCCGCGGCTTCTCGGTGGTGGCGCGCGAGATCGGTCGCCTGGCCGACCAGACCGCGGTCGCGACGCTCGACATCGGCCGCATCGTCAAGGAGATGCAGTCGGCCGTCGCCAGCGGCGTCATGGAGATGGAGCGCTTCACCGGCGAGGTGCGCGGCGGCATCGAGCAGATCGCCCACATCGGCGGCCAGTTCTCGCGCATCCTCGAGCAGGTCGACACGCTGCTGCCGCGCTTCGCCGAGGTGCACGAGGGCATGCGGGCCCAGTCGACCGGCGCCCAGCAGATCAACGAAGCGGTGTTGCAGCTCGCCGACGTGGCGCGCAGCTCGGCCGATTCGGTGCGCGAGCTGCACGACACCGCCGGCCGCCTGCACGAAGCGGTGAGCGAGCTGAAGGGCGAGATGAGCCGCTTCCGCGTGCAGTGAGCGCGGCGCCCCGGCGGGTGCGCCGCGCGCGGTGAGAAAGCGCAGCCATGCTCGTGCTCCTGTTGTCCAACGGCGATCAGCGCTTCGCGCTCGACGCGCGCGAGGTCGTCGAGGTCGTGCCCAGCGTGCCGTTGCGCCCGGTGCCGGCCGCGCCGGCGTGGATCGCGGGCCTGCTGCACCACCGCGGCGATATCGTGCCGGTGGTCGATCTCGCCCGGTTGAGCCGCGGGCTGGCAGCGGCGCCCCGGTTGAGCACGCGCATCGTCGTGCTGCGCCGTCGCGACACCCCCGACGCGGGGTTGATCGGCGTGCTCGCCGAGGGCGTCACCGAAACCGCCCGCATCGACCCCGCCGCGCTGCGCGACCCCGGGGTGCGCGCGTCCGACGCGCCGTGGCTGGGCCGGATCGCCCTCGACGGCGGCGCGCTGGTGCAGCTGGTGCGCTGGACCGATCTGGTGCCGGCCGACCTGCGCGCCGCGGTGCTCGAAGGGGGCGGCGCATGACGGCGCTGGCGGCGATCACCGACCTGCTGCGCCGCCGCATCGGCCTCGATCCGGCTGCGCTGGGCAGCGCCGCCATCGCCCACGCCGTGCGCGGCCGCGCGCGGGCGCGCGGCCTGGCGGGCCCTGCCGCCTATCTCGCCGCGCTGGCCGAGGACGCGGCCGAGTGGGACGCGCTGCTCGAGAGCGTGGTGGTACCGGAGACCTGGTTCTTCCGCGATCGCGAGCCGTTCGCGCTGCTGAGCCGCTGGGCGCGCGCCGCCGGCGCGGCGCGCTCACCCGCCGATCCGCTCCGCGTGCTGAGCCTGCCGTGCGCCACCGGTGAGGAGGCCTGGTCGATCGCCATCACCCTCGCCGCCGCCGGCATCGCCCCGGCGGCGTTCCGTGTCGAAGCCCTCGACCTGAGCG
>JBOHWA010000114.1:0-2780 GCA_050735855.1 Binatia bacterium | reverse complement strand
TCGGGTGTCAGGTCAATCCAACGGATCACACGGCTCTGCCGCGCCGCCGCCGATCTCGTCCGGCTCGCCGGCATCGCACAGGCCGTTGCACGTGTTGCTGATCTGCCCGCCCGGCTGCAGGAAGGCGGTGAGCTGGCGGACGCTGGCCGGGATGCGCGGCCGGGCGCCGTGCGGATCGCAGACGGCGCTGGGGATGACGTTGGCCAGCGGCGGAATGAACGGCTCGTGGGCGGGGTTGAAGAGGTCGAACGAGCCGGTGTTCCACATCACGTAGGCGGAATCGAGCGGGCCCTCAGCGTCGGGGATGCCCTGCAGGCCGCGCTGCAGCGAGGCCGGGGTCAGGTTGGAGAGGCCGAGCGTGCGCGCGGCGATCTCGGTGCACTGGTTCGACACCTGCTTGTCGAGCCAGGCCGGCGTCATCAGGATCTTCTTCGGATCGCCTGAGCCCTCCAGCGGATCGCTGGTGATGTGGCGCGCATAGCCCGCCGGTTCGCCGCCCACCCAGCTCTCGTGCAGCAGGTGGATGCCGAGGATCTTCTGCATCGGATCGGTCAGGTCGAGGTTGGCGAGCAGCGTGTCGAAGACGCTGAACTGGGTCGAGCGCTGCAGCAGGCAGGAGAAGTTGATCGCCGGCACGTCGACGCCGAAGCGTTCGATGTCGGGGGTCAGAGCGGCGAACCAGGTCCCCATGATGCCGCCCAGGCTGATGCCGTAGTAGAACATCTCCTGCTCGGGGCCGGGGAAGACCGGTGCGCCATCCGGCGTCTGGAAGGTCTCTGTGTCGCGGTTGAACAGGCCGCGCTTCATCATGCGCGACAGCACCAGGGTGTTGAGCATGCCCTGGCGCAGGCGGTCGGGCAGCGCCTGGAAGTCATTCAGGTGCGTTTCCGTCAGCCCGATGATGTCGGTGCCGATCCAGACGTAGTCGGGCTGTGACAGGCCGCGCCAGTCGGTGGCGCCGGCGATGTAGGTCCAGTCCACCACCTGGCCGGCGGAGGTGGGGATGCCGCGGGTCATCGACTCGCCGGTGCCGAACAGGCCGTGACCGAGCACGATCGGATGGGCCACCGGCGCCGCGTCGCGCAGCAGGCTGCACGGGATCGCGACGCTGAACACGGCTTTGGTGAAGCCGTTCTGCACCACCGCGCCGCTCTCGTCGGTGTTGAGGAAGCCGACGCCGGGCTGGTTCGGATCCTTGGTGAGGTAGAGCGGGCTGTCGAACGTGCCCTTGACGTCGCGCCACACCACCGCGCCGGCGGCGGCGCAGTCGTGCTCGTCCACCGCGGTGACGGCGAAGGTGATCTCGCCGGCGTTGGCCTCGACCGTGTCGAGCCAGGCGTAGGCCTGGTCGCGCATCGACAGCATGGCGCCGGTCAGCTGCGCCTCGCTCTGCACGACGAAGTCGAAGGCGAGCACCAGCTCCTCGCGGGCGATGTTCAACGTCTCCAGGCGGTCGAAGAGGATCTCCATCGAGGCGCGGCGCGACTGGATCGCCGCGATGGTGGTCAGGCGCCGGTCGCGCAGCGCCGCGAAGGCCGGCTCGGCGACGATGGCGTTGCCGTCATGATCCTTCAGGTTGCGCATGGCGACGATGTAGCGGTGCCCGGGGATGAGGCTGAGGCCCGGGCGCATGATCAGCGCCCGGCGGGCGAGGTCGTCGCCGGCGCGCGCATCGGGCTCGATGAAGTGCAGCACGCGCTCGCCGGTCTCGGCATCGACCAGCACGGTCGGGCTGTCGGCGTCGAGCGAGCGCGCGTCGTAGGTGCGCGTATCGATCCACGGCGGGCCGTTCGGCTGGCCGCAGCAGCCGGCCGGCAGCAAGCGGGCGGCGTCGCTGCGCTCGGCGTCGACGCCCTGCGGGAAGTGCATGAGGATCTGCACCGTCGGGCTGAAGCCGTCGAGCGTGTTGAGCGGATCGGGGCTCAGCGCCGGCCCCTTCAACTGCGGCAGGCCGATGGCCGGGAGGTTGAGGCGGAAGCCGGTGGCCGAGGTCTCGTCGTAGCGCAGAAAGCGCGACGACGGATAGGGCAGCAGGCATTCGGCGTTGTTGAGCACCTCGCACTCGTCGGGGTTGGTGAGCGCGACGGCGTCGAACTGGGAGCTGACGGCGACCGCCGCTCCATCGACCTCGGCGTTGGCCGCCAGGGTGTGCTGCCCCGGGGCGACGACGAGATCGCCGGTCGCGCGGCCGGCGGCGATCGTGAACGCTTCGGTAATGGTCGTCCCGTCGAGCTCGATAACCAGCGAGCCCTCGTCATAGCCATCCGGCAAGGCGATCTCGGCCGCAACGGTACCCGCCAACACCATCATGCCATCGGCCGGCAAGAGGATGGCCAGCGCTTGCCCCGGGCACCCGTTCAGGGCGTTGTTCACCGCGGCGATCAGCTCATTGATGCTGACCACGCCGTTGTCGTTGACATCGAACGTCGGGCAATACGGCGTGCCCGGTGACCCCAACGCGAGATTGACGCCGATGATCAGCTCGTTGATCTGCACCACGCCGGTGCCGTTGCAATCGCCCGTGCACACCTGTGCCTGCGCGGCGCCGCCGGTGACGAAGAACAGGGCCACAACTGCCATCGCCGCGCGCAGCGCGCGTCTGGAATACAACATCAGAAAATCCCCCTTTGCCTGGTTGACGCCCACAAATGCGTTGCCGCTCGATGTTGACCTGTATGACAGGGCGACGGCTTATGGAACCACATTCGCCCGACCATCGCTGGAGGGCGCCGGGCCCTCGGCGCCGTGCGCGCGACGACCCCACCGCCCCACCCCGGCGC
>JBOHWA010000113.1:0-3816 GCA_050735855.1 Binatia bacterium | reverse complement strand
GCTGTCGCTGCTCGAATCGCCGCTCGCCGAATGAGCCCTCGATGAGCTTTGCCCTGGTCGAACGAGAAATGGACGCCGCGGTGCACCGCGGCGTCTTCCCCGGCGCGGTACTGCTGGTGCGCGAGGGCGAGCGGACCTTCTATCTGCGCGCCTTCGGCCAGCGGCAGCTCGAGCCGGAGCCGGCGCCGATGTCGGAGGGCACCATCTTCGATCTGTCGTCGCTCACCAAGCCGTTGGCGACGACCATTGCGGTGATGTTGCTGGTGCGCGACGGCAAACTGCGCCTCGACGATCGCGTCGCGCGCTTCCTGCACAACTTCGGCGTGTACGGCAAAACGCACGTCACCATCCGCCACCTGCTGACGCACTCCTCCGGCCTGCCGGCGCACCGGCCGTACTTCAAGGACATCCTGGAGATCGAGCGCAAGGGCGAGAAGGTCAACTTCCTCGGCAGCGACTCCGCCAAGGAGTACGTCTACCAGCAGATCAGCCGCGAGCGGCCGGAGTCGCCGGCGGGCACCAAGGCGGTGTACAGCGACCTCGGCTTCATGCTGCTCGGGGCGCTGGTCGAGATGGTGACCGCCACGACGCTCGACCGCTATTGCCAGGAGCGCATCTTCCGTCCGCTCGGCCTGCGCGCTACGTCCTTCATCAACCTGGCGATGGTGCGCACGCGGCGCATCCAGCCGATCACCGACATGATCGCCGCCACCGAGCGCTGCCCATGGCGCAAGCACGTGCTGTGCGGCGAGGTGCACGACGACAACGCCTACGCGATGGGCGGCGTCGCCGGCCACGCCGGCCTGTTCGCCGCCGCGCGCGACGTCGACACGCTGCTGGTGCGTCTGAAGGCCGCCTATGCCGGGACGGACGACTTTCTGCCGGCGCCGCTGTTGCAACAGTTCTGGGCCCGCGATGCCACGGCGCAGTCGACCTGGACGCTCGGGTGGGACACGCCGTCGCCGGCCAACTCGGCTGCCGGGACGTTGTTCTCGCCGCACACCGTCGGCCATCTGGGCTTCACCGGTACGTCGATCTGGATGGACCTCGACCGCGATCGCCACGTCATCCTGCTGTCGAATCGCGTCCACCCGTCGCGCGACAACAACCTCATCCGCGAGTTCCGGCCGGTGATTCACGATCTGATCAACCAGGCGCTGGCCGCGTAGGGGGCACGATGTCAGCCGAGACCGCCCGACCGCGTATCCCGCTCGACCAGGTGCGCCGCGTCCACCTGGTCGCCATCGCCGGCGTCGGCATGGCGGCGCTCGCCGGCATGCTGATGCGCCGCGGCTTCGCGGTCAGCGGGTCCGATGAGCAGATCTATCCGCCGATGAGCACCGCGCTCGAGCGCCTCGGCATTCCGGTCATGCTGGGCTACCGGCCGGAGAACCTGACGCCGGCGCCGGACCTGGTGGTGATCGGCAACAAGGTGTCGCGCGACAACGCCGAGGTGCAGGGCGTGCTCGCCGCCGGGCTGCCCTATCTGTCGTTTCCGGAGGCGCTGGCGGAGTTCTTCCTCGCCGGCCGGCGCGCCCTGGTGGTGGCCGGTACGCACGGCAAGACCACCTCCACCGCGATGCTCGCCTGGGTGCTGGAATGTGCCGGGCGCGATCCGGGGATGATGGTCGGCGGCGAGAGCCTCGATTTCGGCGGCAACTTCAAGCTCGGCAGTGGCGAGCTCGTCGTCGTCGAGGGCGATGAGTACGACAGCGCGTTCTTCGACAAAGGCCCGAAGTTCCTCCACTACCGGCCGAGCGGCGCCATCCTGACCGCGGTCGAGTTCGATCACGCCGACATCTATGCCGATCTCGACGCGGTGAAGGCCGCCTTCCGGCGCTTCGTCGCCCTGCTGCCAGCCGGCGGCCCGCTGGTCGTCGCGCAGGACTTTCCGCACGCCGTCGAGATCGGTCGCGGTGCGCCGCAGACCGCGATGACGACCTTCGGTGCGACGGCCGAGGCGGACTGGAGCCTGGCCGATTTGCGCGACGTCGCCGGCGCCACGTCGTTCCACATTCGCTACGCTGGACGCGATGAGGGCGGCGTGACGCTCAAGGTGCCCGGTCGCATGAACGCCCTCAACGGGCTGGGCGTCTACGGGCTGGCGCGCGCCGTCGGGCTGACGCACGCCGAGATCGTGCCCGGGCTGGCCAGCTTCTCCGGTGTTGCCCGCCGGCAGGAGGTGGTCGGCGACTACGGCGGCGTGACGCTCATCGACGATTTCGCCCACCACCCGACGGCGGTGGCCGGCACGCTGGCGGCGGTGCGGCTGCGCTACCCTGGCCGCCGGCTGTGGGCGCTGTTCGAGCCGCGCTCGAACACCAGTCGGCGCCGGGTCTTCCAGCAGGATTACGTGACCGCGCTGGCGCCGGCTGACCGCATCGTGGTCGCCGGGGTCGTCCTCAAGGCCACCGATCGGGTGGGCGCCGAGGAGCTGTTCTCGGCCGACCAGCTGGTGGCCGACCTGGTGGGCCGCGGCGCGGCGGCGCGACACATGGAGTCGGCCGATGCCATCTGCGCCGCCGTGGCGGCGGAGGTCCAGGCCGGGGACGTCGTGCTCATGATGTCGAACGGCGACTTCGGCGGCCTGCGCCGCACGCTCGGCGCGGCCCTGGCCGAGCGCGCGCCGGTGTAGACCCGGCCCCGGATAGATCGACTCGCGCCCATACGCTATGCAATGAGGGCAGTGCGGCGGGCAGGATACGCATGAGTGTTTCGATCGATCGCAAGGTGCTCGACCAGGTGTTGTCGCGCGTGTTCGACGACGCGCCGCCGGACGACATCCTGCGCTGGGGCTTCGACACCTTCGCGCCGCGCATGGCGCTGTCGGCCAGCTTCGGCTCACCCGAGGGCATGGTGCTGCTCGATATGATGCACAAGGTCCGCCCCGAGCACACGCGCGTCTTCACCATCGACACCGGCCGGCTGCATCAGGAGACGTACGAGTTGATGGACCGCGTGCGCAGCCGCTACGGCATCGCGGTCGAGGTCTACTTTCCGCGTCCCGAGGCGGTCGAGGCGATGGTGCGGGCGCACGGGCTCAACCTCTTCTACGACTCGGTCGAGATGCGGCAGATGTGCTGCGGCGTGCGCAAGGTCGAGCCGCTCGAGCGCGCCCTGGCCGACCTCGACGCCTGGATCACCGGATTGCGGCCGGAACAGTCGATGACCCGCACCGACGTGCGGGCGGTGGAGATCGACAACCTGCACGGCGGCCGCATCAAGCTCAACCCGCTGGTGCGCTGGACGCGCCAGATGGTCACCGAATACGTCGAGCATCACCATGTGCCGGTGCATCCGCTGCACGCACAGGGCTATCCCACCGTCGGCTGCGTCCCCTGCACGCGCTCGGTCGAGCCGGGCGAGGACGAACGGGCCGGCCGCTGGTGGTGGGAGGCCGCCGAGACGCGCGAGTGTGGCATTCACGTCGGCTACGAGGAGAAGGGCTCCGGCATCTGAGCCCCCATCTGATCGCGGCGGACGCGCGTAGGAAGTGACGACGGCCGCGCATTGGGCAGCGGCCGCACCGACGAAAGGAGAGCAGTCGTGAACAAGCAGGTGAAGGGGGCATTGATCGCCGCCGCCGTGGCGGGTCTGTTCATGAGCGGCCAGGCGCTGGCGGCGGATGCCGACGCGGGCGCGTCGGCGGCCAAGGTCAAGTGCATGGGAGGCAACGACTGCAAGGCGAAGGGCGCCTGCAATATGCCCGACCATACCTGTGCCGGCTTGAACGCCTGCAAGGGCAAAGGCTGGGTCCTGACCACCGAGGCCGACTGCAAGGCCAAGGGCGGCAAGGTCGAGAAGTGAGCCCCGCGG
>JBOHWA010000112.1:0-8017 GCA_050735855.1 Binatia bacterium | reverse complement strand
TGCGATGACCACCCGCCCCACCCCCGGCGCCGAGGGCCCGGCGCCCTCCACGGCGACACCGACTCGCCCGACGTGACGTTCCACGTTCGGCGCGACCGCCAGCATGGCCTGGCTTCGGCGCAGCGGGTAGGGTGCCGCGATGCGCCGCGCCCTGCCGATCGCTGCCTTCTGGTTTCTCTACTTCGGTGGGTTGGGGATCTTCTTCCCGTTCTACACGCTCTACCTGCGCGAGAATGCCGGGCTGAGCGGGACGCAGGTCGGCGTGGTGCTGGCGATGATGCCGCTGGTCGGCATCGTCGCGCAGCCGGTCTGGGGGCATCTCGCCGACCGCACCGGCGCGCGCAGCGCGATCCTGACGCTGCTGACCGTGGCCACCGCGCTGGCCTATCTCGTTCTCGGTCGGCTCGAGCACTTCCCGGCCCTGGTCGCCGGCACCGCGGCGCTGGCGGTGTTCGGCACCGCGATCGGGCCGTTGTCGATGTCGATCGCCTTCGCCGCCGTGCGCGGCGCCGGCCCGCACGCCTTCGGCCTGCTGCGCGTCTGGGGCACGGTCGGCTACCTGATCACGGTCGCCGGCTATCCCTGGCTGCTGCACCGTCTGGCGCCGCCGACCGCCGACGGCGCCGAGCCCGGCCTGGCCAGCCTGTTCCCCGCCACGGCGGGATTGTTCCTGCTGGCGGCGCTGATCGGACCGCTCCTGCCGCGCTCGGGCGCGGCGGCCCTGCGCGCCTCGCCCGGCCAGTGGCGCGAGCTGCTGCCGCGGCCGGCGGTGCGGCGGCTGCTGCTGTTCACCTTCGCCGCCTTCGTCTGCCTGCAGGGGCCGATCGGGCTCTTTCCGCTCTTCATCCGCGCCCGCGGCGGCGACCTGGCCACGGTCGGCAACATGTGGGTGGTGATGATCCTGCTCGAGATCCCGCTCGTCGCGCTGGCCGGCACCGGCCTGCGGCGGCTCGGGGCGCGCGGCCTGATGGCCGCCGGGCTGATCGCCGGCGGGGTGCGCTGGACGGTCTGCGCGCTCACCGGCGACCTCGCCGTCCTCTACGTCATGCAGCTCCTGCATGGCGTGACCGTCGCCGGCCTGCTGCTCGGCGGGCCGCTCTATCTCGAGGCGGTCGTGCCGCCGGCGCTGCGCTCGACCGCCCAGGCGCTGCTCGCCACCGCCGGCATGGCGATCGGCTCGATCGTCTCCAATACCGCCACCGGCTGGCTGATGCAGCACGTCGGCCCCGACGCGCCGTTCCTGCTCGGCGGCCTCGCCGCGCTGGTCCTCGGCGCCTGCACATTCTGGATCCTGCCGAGTACGGATTGATGGAGGGCGCCGGGCCCTCGGCGCCGGGGGGTGGCCGGGCGGGGTGCGCATCGCCAACACGGCGCCGAGGGCCCGGCGCCCTCCAATCTTCCGCTTCACCGGCCGACCCGTTAGAGTCGCGCGATGCCCGAGACCGCGCTGATCGAGATCCGCAACGTGTCGCGCTACTACGTCCGCGGCGTCGACACCGTGCACGCGCTCGACAAGGTCACGCTGCATATCGACCGCGGGCACTTCGTCGCCTTCATGGGGCCGTCGGGCTCGGGCAAGTCGACCCTGCTCAACCTGGTCTCCGGCATCGACCGGCCGAGCGAGGGCGAGGTGTTCGTCGTCGGCGAGCGGCTCAACGACCTGAGCGAGGACGAGCTGGCGCACTGGCGCGCCCGCCACGTCGGGCTGATCTTCCAGTTCTTCAACCTGATGCCGGTGCTCAACGCGCGCGACAACGTCGCGCTGCCGCTGCTGCTGACCAAGCTCGACAAGGGCGAGCGCCTGCGCCGGGCGGAGACGGCGCTGCGCGTCGTCGGGCTGGCGCACCGCCTCGACCACTACCCGCGCACGCTCTCCGGCGGCGAGCAGCAGCGCGTCGCCATCGCCCGGGCGCTGGTCACCGACCCCGATCTGATCGTCGCCGACGAGCCGACCGGCGATCTCGACGCGCGCAACGCCGAGGACATCCTCGGCCTCCTGCGCCAGCTCAAGAACGAGTTCGGCAAGACGGTGATCATGGTCACCCACGACCCGCGCGCCCTGCGCTTCGTCGACCAGGCCCTGCATCTCGACAAGGGCCTGCTGCTCGAGGGCGAAGCGGCGGCGCGCGCCGGCGAGGCAATCCAGATGGCGGCCGGCGGCGGCTCGGCCCACCCGGTGCCATCAAGCGCCGCGGACTGAAGGACCCGCAATGAAGTACCTCGGCCTGATCGGCGCCAACCTGCGGCGCAACAAGCTGCGCACGGCGCTCACCGGCGGCGCCATCATGCTCGCCGTGGCGCTGGTCTGCATGCTGCTGACCATGCCGGCCGGGCTCGACGCGCTGCTCAACAGCCTCACCAGCAACACCCGTATCTCGGTGCACAACAAGGCCGGTATCGTCTACTCGATGCCGTACGCGTTCACCCGCAAGGTGCGGCAGGTCGACGGCGTCGCCGCCGCCTCGGCCTTCGTCTGGTTCGGCGGGGCGTTCGAAGAGGCCGGACGGGTGACGTTTCCCAACTTCGCCGTCGAGGTCGAGCACGTCGCCGCCGTCTACCCGGACTACGACATCGATCCGCGCCAGATGGCCGACTTCCTCAAGTATCGCGACGGTGCCCTCGTCGGCCGCCAGACGATGCGCAAGTACAACTGGGAGGTCGGCCAGCGCATCACGCTGAAGTCGACCGTGTGGCCCGCCGATCTCGACCTGCGCATCGTCGGCGAGATCCCCAACGACAGCGCGCCGATGCTGTGGCTCAACCGCGAATACCTCGACCAGGCGCTGCAGGCGGCCGGGCGCCCCGGGCTCGGTATCGCCGGCGTGATCTGGGTGCGCGCCGGCGATCCCAACCGGGTCAACGCGATCATGCGCACCATCGACGACATGGCGCGCAACAGCGAGGCCGAGACCGCCAGCGAGACCGAGAAGAGCTTCTTCTCCAACTTCTTCGGCTCGCTGCAGGGCTTCGTCACCATCATCCTGATCGTCACCGGCCTGGTGGCGCTGTGCATCGTCTTCATCGCCGCCAACACCGCCTCGATGGCGGTGCGCGAGCGCTCCGGCGAGCTGGCGGTGCTGAAGGCGATCGGTTTCACGCGCGGCATCATCTTTGGCACCCTGCTGGTCGAGGCGATGGTGCTCTCCACCGTCGCCGGCCTGCTCGGCGTCGCGCTGACCATGGGGCTGACCGGCGCGCTGCGCACCTTCGCCGGCTGGAACGACGCGCTCGGCCCGCTCGGCCTGTTCATCGTCACCAGCTCGGTGATCGTCCAGGGCGTCTTCCTCTCGCTCTTCGTCGGCATGCTCTCCGGCGTCGTCCCGTCATGGGGCGCGGCGCGCAAACCCGTGGTGCAGACGCTGCATGAAGTGTTCTGATGGGCGTGGAAGGATGACCGACAACGGATTCAACGGATTGAACGGATTCCTGAACGACAGCGGATCTAGCGGAGTGAACGGATTGCTGCGTCTGTCCTCGAATCCGTCGAATCCGTTGAATCCGCTAAATCCGTTGTCGGCTCTGATCCTCCCGCCATGGGCGCCCCTTCAGTGAGCCTTCCCATCTCATACAGTCTGCGCAACGTGACGCAGCGGCCGGCGCGCAGTCTGATGACGGCTGGGGTGATCGCGTTGGTGGTGGTGGCCTGCAGTCTGTTTCTCGGCCTGATCAGCAGCTTGCGGCACACGCTGGTGTCGAGCGGCGATGCGCGCAACCTGGTGGTGATGCGCAAGGGGTCGGACAACGACGGGTCGAGCCAGCTGGCGCTCGAGGCGCGGCAGGCGATCCAGTATTTCGACGGCATCGCGCGCGACGCGGCCGACCAGCCGCTGGTCTCGCCCGAGCTGGTCGTGCAGCCGTTCCTGCGCACCTTCGACGGCGGGCGCGAGAACGTCCTGGTGCGCGGCGTCGAACCGATGGCGCTGGTGGTGCACGACACCGTGCGCATCGCCGAGGGCCGCATGTTCAATCCGAGCGCCGGCGAGGCGGTGGTCGGCAAGGGCGTCGCCGGGCGCTACGTCGGCGCCACGCTGGGCAGCGAGCTACAGCTCGGCCGCGCGCAGTGGAAGGTGGTCGGCATCCTCGCGGCCGGCGGCTCGTCGTTCGAGAGCGAGGTGTGGGTCGACGTGCGCGAGCTGGCCAACGATGCCAAGCGCCCGTTCCCGTACTCGGGCATCCGCCTGCGCGTCGCCGACGGCGCCGACATGGCGGCGCTCGAGCAGCGCATCGACGACGATCCGCGCTTCGCCCTCGATGCGCAGCCGGAGACGGCGTACTACGCCAAGCAGGCCGAGTCGGCCAATTCGCTCTACGTGCTGGTCATCGGCATCGCCGTGCTGGCCGGCATCGGCGCCGGCTTCGGCGCCGCCAACACGATGTACGCCGCGGTGCAGGCGCGGACGGCGGAGATCGGCACGCTGCGCGCCCTCGGCTTCTCGCGCGCCTCGATCCTGTGGTCGTTCCAGGTCGAGGCGATCGCCCTCTCCGGCCTCGGCTTCCTGCTCGGCGCCGTCCTCGCCGTCGGCCTGGCGCAGCTCATCAAGCTGCTGCTCGGCGGCATCGCCTTCGGCGCCCGCACCTTCACCACCAACGTCATCGCCCTCGAGGTGCGCCCCTCCGACCTGCTCATCGCGCTCGGCCTTGCCGTCCTCATCGGCCTCTTCGGCGGCTTCGGCCCCGCCTGGCGCGCCGCCCGCCTGCGCCCGATCGAGGCGCTGCGCAAAGGGTGAGCTGGTGAGGTTGCGCCCCACCAGGGGGTAGAGGCCGATCCGTTGGATGCGGATACGGATACGGGAACGGGTCGAGCAGGATCAGTTGGATCTGGTGGGCTGCCGACTGGGCGATGCCGCCTGCTGAAAGCAAGCGCTCCCCCCGCTGGGAGCGCGGGCGGCCCGCCCGCTCCTCGCACGGAGCACAGCCCTCGCAGGGATGCACTCTGATGCAGAGCGCGCGCCCACTGATCCTACTCGACCCGTTCCCGTTCCCGTGCCCGTTCCCGTTCCCGAATCCGATGGCTCCCCCACACCCTGCCCCTCTTGATTCCTCTCTCCCATTCATAGACTGCCTGTGAAATGACCGCTCCCGACCGCGAACAGCAACTGCGCGCCGATCTCGCCTCGCTGCGCATCGAGCGCGACGCGGCTCCGCGCCGCGCGCCGCGCAACAAGCGGCGCTGGGTGCTGCCGCTGTTGGCGCTGATCGTCGTGGCGGCGGTCGTTGTGACCTGGTGGGCGAAGACCCGGCCGCTGGTGGTGGGGCTCGCGCAAGCGGTGCGGACGCAAGCCGGCGAAGCCGGGCCGCTGCCGGTGCTGTCGGGCTCGGGGTACGTCGTCACCGGCGACCGCTACGTCTCGGTCGGTGTGCGCGTCGCCGGCCGCATCGACCGCTACTTCGTCGAAGAAGGCCAGAGCGTGCGCAAGGACGACCCGCTGGTGCAGCTCGACGACCGCGACTACCGCGCCGCCCTCGCCGGTATCGACGCGCGCATCGCCTCGGCGCGCGCCAACCAGGCGCTGGCCGACGCCGACCTGCGGCGCGGCAACGAGCTGAGCGGCGCGGGCGTGATCTCGCAGCAGGAGCTCGACGTGCTGGTCAACAGGGCCGCCGTCGCCCGCGCCGCGCTGGGGCAACTCGACGCCGAGCTGCAGCAGGCGCGCGTCAACCTCGACTACACGACGCTGCGCGCGCCGGCCGAGGGCGTCGTGCTCGCCAAGCTGAAGGAAGTCGGCGAGATCGCCGTGCCCGGCGGCTTCTCCGGCTCCGGCGATCTCATCCGCCTCGCCAACCTGAGCGACATGCGCGCCGAGGTCGACGTCAACGAAGCCGACCTGAACCGCGTCTCGCTCGGCCAGCCGGCGCAGGTGGCGCCCGACGCCTACCCCGAGGCGCGCTACGCCGCCAAGGTGGTCAAGCTCTACCCGCAGGTCGACCGCCAGAAGGGCACGCTCAAGGTCGAGGTCCACATCCTCGAGCCCGACGCGAAGCTGCTGCCCGACATGAGCGCCCGCGTCACCTTCCTGCAGCCCCCCGAGGCCGGCAAGGTCGAGGAGCCCGCCGTCCTCGTCCCCGCCGCCGCCGTGCAGCGTGACACCCAGGGCGACAGCATCGTCTGGCTCGTCCGCGACGGCCGCGCCACCCGCCAGCGCATCGAAACCGGCGGCGACGTCGCCGGCAAGGTCCGCGTTACCTCCGGCCTGCAGGGCGGCGAAACGGTGGTGGTGAGTGGTGAGGTGACGTCCGACGGACAGCGCGTCGTCGCGCAGTGAGCGGAGGCGATTTTGCGGGGGTGGGGTTTGATCAATTGGATTCAGGGCAAGGGCGAGGGCAAGGGCTAGGGCTGGGGTGGAGAACTGATCCATCGGATCCCCACCCCTCCGGGCCTGGAGGGGTGGCGGGAAGCAAATTGATGATGCTCGACCCTAGCCCTAGCCCTTGCCCTGTATGAAATAGCTCAGCCTCAACCCGCGTGCTGGTCAGCAATCACCCTCGCCACGCACGCCGTCACCCTCGCCCCCATCCGCAGGTCCAGGAACTCGTTCGGCCCGTGCGCATTCGAGTGCGGCCCCAGCACTCCGGTGATGACGAACTGCGCTTGCGGGAAGCGCTCGCCGAGCATGCCCATGAACGGGATCGTGCCGCCCTCGCCGAGGAAGCACGCCTCGCGGCCGAAGCTCTCGTGCGAGGCGCGCGCCAGCGACTCGCCCAGCCACGGCGCCAGCGGCGGCGCATTCCAGCCGCTGGTGCCCTGCTCGGCTGAGAGCTCGACCTGGGCGCCGTAGGGCGGGTCGGCGGTCAGCAGCGCGCGCACGGCGGCGGTCGCGGCGCCGGCATCGCAGGTTGGTGGCAGGCGCAGCGAGAGCTTGAGCGCCGTCTGCGGTCGCAGCACGTTGCCGCTCTCCTTCAACCCCGGCAGCCCGCCGGCGCCGATGATCTCGAGCTGTGGCCGCCAGGTGCGGTTGAGCACCAGCTCGGTGACGTCGCGGCTCAGCGGGCCGGTGCCGCCCGCGAACGGAAACGACTCGTGCACGCTCGCCCCCAGCACCGCCGCCGCGGCGGCGGCCTGGGCGGCGCGCTCCGCCGGGATGTCGGCGTGCAGCGCACGCGGCAGGATGGCGCCGGTGCGCGCGTCCTCGAGGCGATCGAGGAGGTGCCGTGCGATGCGAAAGCTCGACGGCACGATGCCGCCGGCGCCGCCGGAATGCACGCCCTCGTCGAGCACGGTGACCGTCAGCGTGCCGCCGACCAGCCCGCGCAGCGACGTCGTCACCCACAGCTGCTCGTAGTTGCCGCAGCCCGAGTCGAGACAGATCACCAGGCTCGGCGTGCCGATGCGCTCGGCCAGCGCCTCGATGTAGGCCGGCAGGTCGTAGCTGCCGCTCTCCTCGCAGGCCTCGATCAGCACCACGCAGCGCGCGTGCGGCAGGCGCTGGGCCCGCAGCGCCTGGATCGCCGCGACGCAGGCGAAGCTCGAGTAGCCGTCGTCGGCGCCGCCGCGCCCGTAGAGCCGGCCGTCGCGGATCACCGGCGTCCACGCATCGAGGCCCGGCGACCAGCCGTGCATCGGCGGTTGCTTGTCGAGGTGGCCGTAGAGCAGCACCGTGTCGTCGGAGTCGCCCGGCACCTCCATCCAGATCAACGGCGTGCGGCCCTCGAGCTGCACCACCTCGAGCTGCAGCCCCGGGACGTTCTGCGCCCGCACCCAGTCGGCGATCAGCGCCACGGCACGATCCATGTGCCCGTGCGCGCGCCACTGCGCATCGAAGGCCGGCGACTGGTTCGGAATGGTGATGTACTGACGCAACGCCGGAACGATGCGGTCGGTCCAGGCGGCGTCGACGAACCGTGTCAGGCCATTCGAATCCATGCCGACGGAGATACCAGCCCAACCGAGTCGAGGAAACGTCCCCTGGAGGGCGCCGGGCCCTCGGCGCCGTGCGTGCGACGACTCACCCCGCCCGCCGCATCACCATCCCCCTGGAGGGCGCCGGGCCCTCGGCGCCGTGCGTGCGACGACTCACCC
>JBOHWA010000111.1:0-2921 GCA_050735855.1 Binatia bacterium | reverse complement strand
TCTTTAGTCCCCCCGCTACAGCGGATTTCCCCTCCCGCCCAAGAGCGGGCGGGCCGCCCGCGCTCCCAGGGGGTCAGCGGGCCAACGCTTTGCGCAACAGGTTGCGCAGCGCCCGTTGATCCTCGGCCGACAGGCGTGCGATGGCGGCCGGCGGCTGCGCCAGGCGTTGCGCCAGCTCGGCGCGCAGGGTGGCGCCGGCCGGCGTCAGCACGAGCTCTTTGACCCGCCGGTCGTGGGTGGCGGCGCGGCGCGCCACCAGGCCGCGCGCCTCGAGGCGGTCGACGATGCCGGTGATGTTCGAGGCGTCGCAGGCCAGCGCCTCGGCCAGGCAGCGCATGGTGACCGGCTTCTGGTCGCCGAGCAGGCGCAGCAGGTGGCACTGGGCCTCGGTCAGGCCGTATTCCGCAGCCACCGAGGGCACATGCGGCCGGGCGGCCATCACCAGGTCGAAGAGCAGCTCCCAGGTGTCACAGGCCGCGCCGCCGGACTTCATCGGGCCGGACAATAGTTGAAGGCCGGAATGGTTGACAACCTCAACTACCGACCTTACCTCGCCCTCATGACAAATTTGCGGCTCATCGCCCTGGACGACACGGTCGTGTTCCCCGGCATGACCATTACTCTGCCCATCGACGTGGGTGACGACACCCGGGTATTCCTCGTCCCCCGTCACGGTTCCGACTACGCCGCCGTCGGCGTGGTCGCGGAAGTCACCGAGCGCGGCCGCGTCCCCGGACGCGGAACGGCGGTTGCCTTGACCGGCCTGCACCGCGGCACGGCCGGCGCCGCGCGCACCGATCAGGACGGCTCACTGCGGGTCGACGTCGAGGAGACGCCCGACGAGGTCCCGCCGGCCAGCCGCAGCGAAGAGATCGAGCGCGAGTACCGCGCCACGGTCGACGAGATCCTCTCCCTGCGCGGCGACGACGGCCGCATCGCCGCCTTCGTGCGCGCCATCAAGGAGCCCGGCGCGCTGGCCGACACCGCCGGCTACGCGCCCGAGCTGACGTTCGAGCAGAAGCGCGAGCTGTTGCAGACGCGCGACGTGATCGAGCGCCTGTCCCTCGCTCTGCGGCTGCAGCGCGAGCGCCTGGCGGAGTTGCAGGTGCGCAAGCGCATCCGCGAGGACGTCGAGTCCGAGACCCAGACCCAGCAGCGCCAGTACATCCTGCGCCGGCAGATGGAGTCCATCCGCAAGGAGCTGGGCGAGGATGGCGAGGGCGTCAGCGACGAGTACCGCACCAAGATCGAGGCCGCGGGCATGCCCGACGAGGTGCGCGCCCAGGCCGAGCGCGAGCTCGGCCGGCTGGAACGGCTCGGCGAGCAGAGCCCGGAAAGCTCGATGATCCGCACGTACCTGGACTGGCTGATCGCCATTCCGTGGTCGAAGCGCTCGGAGGAGAACCTCGACCCGGTGCACGCGCGGGCGGTGTTGGATGCCGACCATGCCGGCCTCGAGGACGTCAAGGACCGCATCACCGAGTACCTGGCGGTGCGCAAGCTGCGCGTCGAGCGCGGCGTGCCCGACGACCGCCGCTCGGGCGTCATCCTGTCGCTGATCGGCCCGCCGGGCACCGGCAAAACCTCGATCGGCGAATCGATCGCGCGCGCCACCGGGCGCCAGTTCATCCGCATGTCGCTCGGCGGCGTGCGCGACGAGGCCGAGATCCGCGGCCATCGTCGCACCTACATCGGCGCCCTGCCGGGGCGGCTGGTGCGGGCGCTGCGCGACGCCGGGACCATGAACCCGGTGATCATGCTCGACGAGGTCGACAAGGTCGGCGCCGACTGGCGCGGCGACCCGGCGTCGGCGCTGCTCGAGGTGCTCGACCCGGCGCAGAACCACAGCTTCCGCGACCACTACCTCGACGTCGAGCTCGACCTCTCGCAGGTCCTGTTCATCGCCACGGCCAACGTGGCGGATACCATCCCGCGGCCGCTGCTCGACCGTATGGAGCTGATCCGCTTCGACGGCTACACGGTCGACGAGAAGGTCTCGATCGCGCGCGGCTACCTGTGGCCGCGCCAGGTCGAGCGCAACGGTCTGCGGCCCGACGAGGTGTCGATCGACGACACCCTGCTGCGCACCGTGGTCGCCGACTACACGCGCGAGGCCGGCGTGCGCCAACTCGAGCGCGAGCTGGGCACCCTGCTGCGCAAGACCGCGACCAGGATCGCCTCCGGCACGGTGCAGCCGCCGGTGACGATCGACGAGGAGGCGGCGCGCGCCGGGCTCGGCCGGGCGAAGTTCTACCAGGAGGCGGCGGTGCGCACGGCGGTGCCGGGCGTCGCCACCGGTCTGGCGGTCACAGGCGCCGGCGGCGACGTGCTGTTCGTCGAGGCCTCGTCGATGACCGGCCGCGACGGGCTGCTGCTCACCGGACAGCTCGGCGAGGTGATGAAGGAGTCGGCGCAGATCGCCCTCAGCTACACGCGCAGCCACGCGGTGCAGCTGGGCATCGGGCCGGAGTCGTTCACCGGCCGGCAGTTCCACGTGCACGTCCCGGCCGGCGCGATTCCAAAGGACGGCCCGAGCGCCGGCGTGACCATGGTCACGGCGCTGGCGTCGCTGCTCACCGGTCGGCCGGTGCGCGGCACGGTCGGCATGACCGGCGAGGTCACGCTGCAGGGGCGCGTCCTGCCCATCGGCGGGCTCAAGCAGAAAGTCCTCGCGGCGCACGCCGCGGGGCTGACCGAGGTGATCCTGCCGGAGCGCAATGCCGGCGACCTCGACGACGTGCCGGAGTCGGTCCGCCAGCAGATGCAGTTCCATCCGGTCGGCACCATCGACCAGGCGCTCGCGGTCGCCCTCGAACCGCGCGGTGTGGCGCTGGCGGCGTAGGTCCCCCGGCGCCGGGCGAGGCGGGGCGGAGTCCGGTGGAGGGCGCCGGGCCCTCGGCGCCGTGCGTGCGGCGAGCACC
>JBOHWA010000110.1:0-13379 GCA_050735855.1 Binatia bacterium | reverse complement strand
GACCGGCGCCCTCCACCAGGCTGCCATTCGCCGGCAGCGTGACTCAGGCGAGGCTGACAAGCGGACCCACTACCGGCACACGCGCGGATGTGGGCGCCGCGTCCGCGGCTATCGCAGCTGATCGCGGCGCGCCGCCGCGGCGGTCACACGGGCGCCAGACTGCGGCCATCGAGACCAGGTGGAATGGGCACGCCGAGCAGGTCGAGCACGGTCGGGGCGAGATCGACGATATGGGCACCGACGAACCGTCCCGGCGCACCGCTCACCGCCAGCAGGCCGTCCGGCCCGTGGCCGCCGCTGCGGTAGTCGCGATGCGCGCCGACCACCGTGCCGTAGCCTGGGGAGTAGAGCGCCTCGATCGGAGCCTCGGCGCTCCAGTATCCGGTGACGTCTGGCAGGACGTCGCGGTGTTCGCCGGGGTGGACGTCGTCGGTCAGGCTGACATCGGCGAGCGCCGGCCGGCCGGTCGCGGGATTGACCAGCGCCCGCAGGCGCGCCGCGAGGAAATCGCGCAGTTCCTCGTACTCCTGTCCGGGACGCACCCGGCCGGCCGGGTCGCGGCCGACGACGTTGATGCGCAGCGCCGGCGTGATCTCGTTGTTCGGCGCCTGGTAGGCGCGTGCCGCGACGTCGAGCTCCATCACGCCCATGAAACGGCAGAGCAGCGCTTCGCTGAGCCCGCGCGGCAGGTGGCGTCTGACGACGTACTGCCATGGGAGGGGCACCGCTTCGCGCACCGTCTGCAGCCACGGCCGGCGCACCCTGCAACGCGGCTCGCGCCCCGGATCGGGGGCGCGGTTGCGCGCCTCGTGCATGCCCCACAGGCGCAGCAGTGCCGGCACGAGATCGCGGCCGTGGTATTGTGGCCGCATGCCCTGCGTGGAGACGAGGACGACGCGGGTGTCCGGCCCGGCCGCGTCGAGCAGTGTGCCGATCGCGGCATCGACGGCGGCGTAGATTTCGCGCACCGCCCTGCTGGGCTCGCCATCGGGCTGGATGGGCGGCCGGCCATCGGCCGCGGCATCGACGTGCCAGAGATTGTGGCCCGCGCAGTGGGTCTCGGAGAAGACGGCGAAGAAGAGATCCCAGTCGCGCCGCCGCATCAGGTCGAGCAACAGGTCTCGGCGAGCGGCGATGCCGTCGAGCAGGCCGCGCCGCAGCCGACCGTAGCTGCGCCGCGTCCTGCCGTGGTTGTCGCAATTGGGCCGCGGGTAGCTCCCGTGGCGGGCGAGGATCTCGGTCGCTACCTCGGGTGGATGCGCCTGAAGCGCGCCGCTGAAGCCATGCGTGCCCCAGCCGACCACGTGGACGCCGCCGGCCGGCGGGTAGAGGCCGATCTTTGGGGTGTCCACGACGATGCAGCGGCGGCCGTGACGTCCCGCCGTCACCCAGAACGGCTCGCCGTTGGGCAGCGCTGCGCCGATCAGCTCGAGCCGCGGCGCGGTGCGGCTGGGCTGGATGAAGTTGTAGCGTCCCAGGCGTGCCGCGCGCAGGCCGGTATAGGCGGAGTAGGTGGCCGCATCGGGGAACTGGCGCGTCCCGGTTTCCAGCCTACCGCTGGCGCTGCGGTCGAGCAGGCGGCGCAGCGCGGGCAGATCGCCCGAGCGACACCATCGGTCAAGCAGCGCGGGCTCGGCAGCGTCGAGCCCGATGACGAGAACCCGCGCTTTCCCCACGAGGCGGGTCGATCGCAGCCGCCGCCGGTGAAGTCAACCGCTGGGGCGTGCCGAATCCAGGCGTCGATGGCTCGGCCATGAGCAGGGACTTCGGATTGCATCCCGCGTCCGAACTTGGGAGAGACCCAGAGGGGGAAGATCTCATGCGGCTACTGGTCGCCTTGCTGGTGTCGGCATCGAGCGCGATCGTGCTTCCGGGCGCAGTCGCTGCCGGGGACGCGGAGTGTCGGGAGCACTTCGACAGCACCTTCGAGCTGATTCAGCACGTGGTCTTCGATGGGCACGGTTGCACGGCCGCCGCGTGTCACAGCGGCGGCATCCCGGCGGGCGGGCTCGATCTGTCGGCGGGCGTCGCCTACGATCATCTGGTCGATCAGCCGGCGCAGTCGATTCCCGCCGAAACCCTTCCCGGCGTGGCCCGCGTGGTGCCGGGCAGCCGCGGGCGGAGCCTCCTTTGGTTGAATCTCGCCGCGGCGACGCTGCCCGAGCAGTGGCGGGCGCCGCTGCGGCCCATGCCGCAGGGCGGCCTCCCGCCTCTCAGTCTCGACCAGCTCGATCTGATCGGTAGCTGGATCGAGCACGGGGCGTCGCGCGACGGCGTCGTGCCCGGCAGCGCCGATCTCTTCGACGCCTGCCTGCCGCCGCCGCAGCCGATCAAGGTCAAGCCGCTGGAGGCTCCGCCCGCCGGCCTCGGGGTACAGCTGCGCGCGCCGCAGCAGGTCCTGCCGCCGCGCAGCGAACGGGAGGTGTGCTTCGTCAGTTACTATGACATCACCGATCAGGTACCCGCCGAGTTCCGCAGTCCAGGCGGAGACACGTTCCGCTACAAACGTCTCGACGCGCGGCAGGACCCGCTCAGCCATCACGCAACCGTCAACGTCTACGACGGCAGCACGTCGATCACCGACCCGGTGTGGGGCCCGTTCACCTGCCCGAGCGGGGCACGCGCGGGCCAATCCTGCCAGCCGACGGATGGGCAGAGCTGCGGCCCCGACGGCGTGTGCGCGAGCCCGCCGGTGTCGGCGCTCGCCTGCATCGGATTCGGTCCAGGCGATGCGGGAATCGGCACCGCCGAGCGCAGCCTCTTCACCACGATGGGGGCGTCGTCGGCCGGCCGCGGCGGCATCTATCAAGAGGCGCCCCTGCGCGGCATCCTGGTGTGGAACTCCCACGCCTTCAACGTCACCGACACGCCGGCGACGCTCGATATGTGGATGAACTTCGACTTCGCCGCGCCCGCCGAACAGCTTCGCTTGCTGGAGCGCTTCACCGACGTCACGCAGATCGCCAAGATGCGCGTGCCCGCCTTCGGCATCGAGGAGGTGTGCCACCGCTACGCGGTGCCGGCCGGCGTCGATCTGGTCGAGCTGACCTCGCACACCCACCAGCGCGGCAAGCGCTTTCGCATCTTCCGCGGCGACTTCAGTTGCCAGGCAGGGCCGCAGGCCGGCGCGCCGTGTTCCCCGTTCGGGGTGGACGCGGGGTTGCCGGTTCCCGACCTCTGCGGCGGTGCCGCCTGCGCGTCCGCCCGCGTCCCGCGCGTCGGCGACTGCGATCGGGACGGCGCGGTCTCGGTCGACGAGCTCATCCTCGGCGTCGGCATGGCGCTGGATGCCGCGGCGTCCAGCACATGCCCGGCGTTCGACGCCGACGACAGCGGCGTGGTCCGCATCGATGAGCTGCTGGCGGCCATCGAAGTGGCGCTGCATCCGTTGCGCGATCCGCACGCGAGCCTGCTCTACACGAGCCTCACATACGGCGACCCGCCGGTGCGCACGTTCGATCCGCCGGATGCGCTCGGCGCCGCGGCCGCGGACCGCACGCTGACCTACTGCGCGCTGTACGACAATGGGTTTACCACCCCGACCGAGGTGAAACGCCGCTCGCAGACGCCGGCCAGCAGCCGACCGTGTGCCGCGACGCACTGCGCCGAGGGCGCCGTCGGCGCGCCGTGCGCCACCGACGCGGCGTGCGACACCAGCCCGGGGGTGGGCGACGGTATGTGCGACGCGTGCAGTGTTGGCTTCGGGGTGACGACCGAAGACGAGATGTTCGTCCTCGCGGGCTCGTTCGTGCGCGATGAAGCCGAAGGGGAATGAGGCCCGCGCGTCCGACGCGCCGGCAGAGGCCATGATCCATGGGCGTGACGAGCTGATCCCCGAGCAGAAGGAGCGGCTGAAACAGTTCGTCATCGGGCCAGGTCTCCTGCCGGGCGACGGCTTTGCCGAACGAATCCGGTTGGGGGACTACACCGTCGGGTTGTTTCCGGGACTGCGCTGCCATCGCGTCCTCGAGCCCGAGGGCCGTTGCATCGGGCTCTTTCTCGGACACGTCTTCGACTACGCCAATCGGCGTCGGTGCGAGGGCGACCTGCGCGTCGACGGGCTGGCTGGTCTCGATTCTCTGGCGCGGGCGCGGCGGCTGGAGGACTTCGCCTTCGGGTTCGGCGGTCGCTGGGTGTTCCTGCACATCGACGACATCGTGCAGCGCATCTATCTCGACGCCGACGGTTGCGAATCGCTGATCTACGACCCGAGCGCGTGCCGCGCGGCATCGACGACGGGCCTGCTGCTCGATGACGTGCAGTATGCCGAGCGCTTCGACGCGGAGCTGTATGAAGCTCTCGGCGTCTCCGGCGCGGGCTGGTTTCCCTCCGGCCTGACCGCTCATCGCGGTATCCGGCGGCTGCTCTGCAACCACTTCCTCGATCTCTCGACCTGGCGGCCGCGCCGGCACTGGCCGAAAGCGGATGTCCAGTGGACCGCCGACCCGCACGGCCACTACCTGCGCATCGCGGAGCTGGTCCGTCTGGCGTGCGAGACGATATTCGCGGGCCACTCCGCGTCCATCACGCTGACGGCCGGGAACGAGAGCCGATTGCTGCTCGCCGCCTGTCGCGACATCGCGGCGGACATCGAGTTCATCACGGTGAACGTCCCGGGGGCGGAGATGGACGTCGACATCGCCGCTCGCCTGGCGGCGCGCTTCGGGCTTCGGCACCGCATCCTGCCGGCGCGCCGCGCCAGCCCGGCGGAAGAAACCGCCTGGCGGTACGCGTCCAGTCACTGCCTGACCGGCATGAACATGCACTACCATCCGACGATCGAACCGCTCAGGTCGAAGGAGTACTTCCTCGGCGGCCTGGGTGGTGAGGTCGCGCGCGCGTGGTTGTGGCGTCCAGGCGACCACGAAACGAGTCAGCTCGACGCTGGCATGCTCGTTTCCCGCCTCGGCATGCCCGTCCACCCCCGCGTGGTCGAGGCCACCGAAGCGTGGCTGGAATCCGTGCGTCCGTTCAACGCGCTCACACAGCTCGATCTGGCCTACCTCGAGCTGCGGATGTCGGCCTGGGCGTTTGCGCAATCGTATGCCCAGGATGCCATCGTCGATCACCTGCACCCGATGATCTGCCGCGAGGTGTATCAACTGATGTTGGAGCTCCCACCCGAGGCAAAGCGCCAGAAACGCTTCATCCCCGAGGGGGTGGAAGCGCTGTGGCCCGAGCTCCTCGAGCTTCCCATCAACCGCTACGGCGACGCCCGCGACCGCACGGCGTAAGAGTCGTCGACTCGGTCAGCGAGGGGCGATACCGTCGCGCGCAGCGAAGAAGCGGCGCAGCGCGGCGCCGATCTCGGCCCGCGCCGGTTCGGCCGAGAGGATCATGCCGACCATGGGGAGCGAGCTGTGGATCTGGCCGCGGCAGGGGAGGTGGCGGACGTCGACGCCCGCCGCCGCCATCGCCGTTGCGTATGCCGCTCCCTCGTCGCGCAGCGGGTCGAACTCGCCGGTGACCACCAGGGCGGGCGGCAGACCCGAGAGGTGTGTGGCGCGCAGCGGCGACGCCGTCGGCCGCCGCCGCTCGTCCTCGCCGGCGTAGTGGTCCCAGAACCACCGCATCATTGCCGCGGTGAGCCCATAGCCCTCCCCGTTGACCGCGTACGATTCGCGTCCGAAGTCGCAGTCGGTCACCGGCGCCACCAGCACCTGGCCGCTGATCCGCGGCCCCGCCGCGTCGCGCGCCAGCTGGCAGACGACGGCGGCGACGTTGCCACCGGCGCTCCAGCCGCAGACCGCCAATTGCTCCGGCCGTCCGCCGAGCGCCGCGGCATGCGCCGCGATCCAGCCAACGGCCGCGAAGCCGTCGTCGACGGCGGCCGGAAATCTGGCCTCGGGGGCGTGCCGGTAGTTGACCGACAGGACGATCGCCGACGAGCGCGCACAGAGGTCGCGGCAGAACGGGTCGTCCGACTCCTGGCTCCCCAGCATCCAGCCACCGCCGTGAAAGTAGACGACGATCGGGTGCGGGCCGGCCGCCGCCGGGCGATAGAGGCGATACGCCAGCGGTCCCTCGGCGCCGGGCAGCGTCCCGTCGACGACCTCGCCCACCTGCGGCCCGGGCGGTCGCTCGGCGGCCATGGCGAGGCTCAGGGCGCGGGCATCCTCGACGGACAGGGTCTCGAGCGGCGGCAGCCGCAGCTCCTCCACCAGCTCGAGCAGGATGGCGGCGTCCGGCTGCACGCGGCGAATGACCCCGTCCGCGCAGCGCGCGCCGCCGGGTCCGTCGAATGTGAAGCCGAGGTAGCCGCGGCGGACGACCTCGTCGCACACCGTGCGATAGCGATCGACGCCACCGACGTAGGGCAGGAAGACGCGCGGCTTTCCCGGCACGTTCGCGCCCATGTACCAGGAGCTGGCGCGCGGATAGAGCGTGATGTCGCCGAAGTCGTTGACGTGCTGCACCCACCCCGCCTCGGCCGCCGGCGTCGGCGCGACCGTCGTCAGCCCGTGCTGCCGCATGTGGGCCAGGCAGGCACCGATCCAGCCGACGTGCTGTTCGATCGATACGACCATGTTCGACAACACCGACGGGCTGCCCGGACCGGTGATGGTGAAGAAGTTCGGCAGCCCGCTGGTCATCAGGCCGAGGTAGGTGCGCGGACCGTCAGCCCACTTGCGAGCCAACGACAGACCGCCGGCCCCCTCGATGTCGACGGCGACGATCGCGCCGGTGATCGCATCGAAGCCGGTGGCGTAGACGATGGCGTCGAAGTCGAACGAGCGCGAGGCGGTGTCGATGCCGGTCTCGGTGATCGTCCGCAGCGGATCCTGGCGCAGATCGACGAGATGGACGTGCGGCAGGTTGTAGGTCTCGTAGTAGTTTGTGTCGATGCACGGCCGCTTGGTGCCGTAGTAGTGGTTCTTCGGGCAGAGCGTCTCCGCCGTCGCCGGATCGCGCACGATGGCGCGTATCTTGCCGCGCAGGAAGTCGCAGACCGTCTCGTTGGCCTCCGGGCTCACGCCGATGTCGGCGTAGGCGGCCCCGAAGGCGAGGAGATCCCCCGACTCGTACGCTGCCTCGTACGTGCCGCGGCGCTCCTCGGCCGACACCTGCAGCGCGCGCACCTGACTGATCTCCCTGGGCACGCCGGCATTCGACAGCCGCGCCGCGGCGCGGTACGCGGCCGGGTCGGCGTCGAACTTCGCCTGCTTCTCCGCCGCCACCGGTCCGTTTCTGGCGGGCCGCGAGAAGTTCGGCGTGCGCTGGAAGACGGTGAGCTCGGCCGCCTGGCGGGCGATGAGCGGGATCGACTGCACCGCCGAGGAGCCGGTGCCGATGACCGCGACCCGTTTGCCGGTGAAGTCGATCGGGTGGTGCGGCCACCTGCTGGTGTAGTACGCCTCGCCGCGGAAACGCTCCGCCCCCGCGATGTCCGGCGCCTTCGGCAGGGAAAGGCATCCCGTCGCCATGATGTAGAAGCGGCAGCGGATCTCGTCGCCGCGGTCGGTGCGCACCCGCCAGCGCGAGGCGCCATCGTCCCATCGGGCGGCGACGATGCGGGTCGAGAATCGGATGTCGCGCCGCAGGTCGTGCTTGTCGGCGACATGGCCGAGGTAGCGCAGGATCTCCGGCTGGGTCGCGTAGCGCTCCGACCACTGCCACTCGACTTCGAGCTCGGGGTCGAAGCTGTAGGAGTAGTCGATGCTCTCGATGTCGCAGCGGGCGCCCGGGTAGCGGTTCCAGTACCAGGTGCCGCCGACGTCGGGGGCGCTCTCGACGACCTGCGCCGAGAACCCCAGCTGGCGCAGGTGGAAGAGCATGTACAGACCGGCGAATCCCGCGCCGACGACGAGGACGTCGAGGTCCGCGTTCTCGGTGCCACCACCTGCCGATTCGCTTCGATTCATCATATTCTGTTCCAGTGGCGCAGTCTTTTCCTTTTGCCGGCGTCCCTGCAACAACCTGGGAGAGGAAAGTTGCCGCAGTCCCGGAACGTGAGGCGATCCCCGATGGCCAACGCAGATTCCATCGCGGTCCTGGTGATCTCGTGTGATGCGTACCGCGATCTCTGGCGGCCGTTTTTCGAGCTGTTCTGGCGCCACTGGCCGGATTGCCCGTACCCGGTACATCTGGGGTCGGAGCTGCACACCCATAGCGACGCGCGAGTCCGGCGCCTCGACGTCGGCGCGCAGCCGGATTGGTCCGCCGCCTGCGCCCGCATGCTGGCGCGCATCGAGGCGCCGACCACGCTGGTGATGCTGGAGGACTACCTCCTCTACGATCGCGTCGACACGGCCTCGGTCGAGGGGCTGGCGGCGTATCTGCGCACGCATGACGCAGCCTGTGTGCGGCTGTTCCCGTGCCCCGGCCCGGATGCGCCCTGTGCCGATCATCCGCAGGTCGGCGTGCTGCGCCCGGGGGCGCCGTTTCGCCTGTCGCTGCAGGCCGCCCTCTGGAACACCCGCGTGCTGCGCGGGCTGCTCTCTCCCGGCGAGGACCCCTGGCAGTTCGAGACCAACGGCTCGGCGCGCACGGCCGACGTGCCACAGCCATTCTTCAGCGTGCAGCGCGCGCATCGACCGATGCGCTACTTCTGCACCGGCGTGCGGCGCGGCCTGTGGTTGCGCGACGCCGTCAGCCTGTGCCGCGCCCAGGGCGTGCACGTCGATCTGCGCGCCCGGCGGCGCGAACCGCTCGCGGCATACGTCCGCCGCGCCGTGCGCTTCCGCCTCGAGGGCTGCCGCATCGCGGCCTGCCGTGCACAGGATCCGGACGGCTGTGTTCGCCATCCGTGCGCCGCCGCTGCAGCGCCGGGCTCATGAGATGGCGCGCGGCCTCATCGACATCGGTGGGGAACCTGGCGCGGTTCCTGAAAGGGCAGGTGACCGGGCGATTGGTGACGCGGGCGACGCCCGAGCAGGTCTTTCCGCACGCCCCGGTCACCGTGCTCGGTGAAGGGGAAACCGTCGCGACGCCCGGCCTGGCGGCCCTGCCACTCGATCCCGCCTGCCGCCATCTCGGCGGCGAGACGTATCGGACACCCAGGGTCACCACGACCATCCTGCCCGGGGTCCTCTACTACCCCGATCAGAATCGACTGCTGACCGATGACCGGCGCCTCCTCGAGCAGGCCGACCAGGTGCCGTTTCGCCTCCATGACCTCGATTGGCGACCGTTGCTCGGCATGGACGTGCGCCCGCTGTCGGGCCTGTTCACGACGCTGCGCTCGTTCCGCGACAACTACTACCACACGCTGGTCGACAACCTCCCGCTGCTGCACGCCCTGCAGCAGGCCACCGGCGAACCCGTTCCGGCGCCGCCCATCCGGCTGTTGCTGGCGCTGCCCCTGTCGCGGGCCGAGGAGTTCTTCCTCGAGCGGCTGCTGCCGCCCGGCGTCGAAGTGGTTCCGGTCGAGCCCGGCGTTCTCTATCGGATGGAGCGCTATGTGTTCGTCTCGCTCCTGTCGCGGCGCTACGCAGGCTATCTGCCGCGTGCGACGGTGGCGTGGTTGCGCGAGCGGGCAGGGGTAGCGCCCGCTCCGGCCGCGAGGCGCCGCCTCTTCATCTCGCGTCGCGACGCCGGCAAGGGCCGCCACATCCTCAACGAGGAGGCGATGATGCAGGCCCTCGCCCCCGTCGGGTTCGAACGCGTGGTGCTCGAGCAGATGCCGCCTGCCGATCAGGTGCAGTACTTCTCCGAGGCCGAATGCGTCGTCGGCGCGCACGGCGCCGGGCTCGCCAACCTGCTCTTTGCATCCCGGGCCGGCGTCGTCGAGCTCTTTCCGCAAGCCACCCTGTGGCCGCACTTCTATCTGCTCAGTCGAAGCGGTGACCATCGCTACCGGTACGTCTGCCACGACGCGCGCGGGCGGGACGACGATTTCCGCGCCGACGTCCCCGCCGTGATCCGCTGCGTCGCCGAGGTCCTCGCCGCGCCCGCCGTGCCTTGAATAGCCTCGGCGCGTGCGGCAAGTTGCGCGGGTGCTCGGGGACCTACGCGAGGGCGCCGCTGGTGGCGCAGACCCGGTGTCTCTCCTGATCACACGCGCGCCACATCCGGGCGCCGACGGCGTCGAGTGGATGGCGCGGCACCAGGACGAGGTGCGCGCGGCGCTGCTGCGCCATGGTGCGATCCTGCTGCGCGGGTTTGCACTCGCCGGCGCGCCGGCGTTCACCGCGCTGGCCAGACACCTCAGCCCGGTCCTGCGCACCGGGTACGGCGACCTGGCGGCGGAGGATCCCGGCGCCGGCGTCTACCGCACCACCGCCTATCCCGAGCAGCACGCGATCCAGGTGCACAACGAAGGCGCGCACGCCCCCAACGCACCACTCTACCTGTTCTTTCTGAACCAGAGCGCGCCGGCACAGGGCGGCGCGACGCGGCTCGTGCAGACCCGCCGTGTCCTCGCCGAGATCGATCCGATGGTGCGTCGCCGGCTGCGCGACGTGCCCCTGACCTACGGGCGCACCCACCATCCCGGTGTCGATGTGAGCTGGCAGACGCTCTACGGCACCGACGACCCCCGCCAGGCGGAGCAGCGCTGCTGCGAGGCGGGAGTGGCGTTTCGCTGGCTGCGGCGCGACACCCTGCAGACGTCGGTGACCCTGCCCGGGCTGACGGCCCATCCCGTGACCGGCGAAGCGGTGCTCTTTCATCAGCTCTTTCTCTTCCACCCGGCGTGCCTCGACGCCGACACGCGCGCCGGCCTCGAAGCGATCTACGCCCCGGACGAGTTGCCGCGCAGTGTGCGCTGGGCGTCGGGCGAGCCGATCGACGACGCGATGGTGCGCGATCTGTTGGCGCTGTACGAGAAGTACGCCGTCGACGTGCGCTGGCAGCCCGGCGATGCCCTGATCGTGGACAACGCACTGAGCGCGCACGGGCGCGAGCCGTTTACCGGCCAGCGCACGCTGCTCGTGGCGATGGGCGGACGGGTCCACAACGAGCCGCGCCGTCCCGCGCCGGCGCCACGCCGTGCCGGGCCCGATCCCGCCGCACCGCTGCCGCGCGCCGACCACGATCCGGTGCCGGTGCAGTTCCGCCGCGCGACAGCGCGCGCGCCGCAGGCGACGGCGCTGGAGCGCGAGGATCAAGCGTGGACCTACCGCGAGCTCGAGCGGCGCGCCGCACAGACGGCGGCCGCGCTGCGGGCGCTGGACCTGCCGCGCGGCGCTGTCGTCGGCGTCACCGGGCCGCGATCGTTCGAAGTCGTCGCCGCGCTGCTCGGCGTCTGGATGAACGGCCAGGTCGTCGTGCCGCTCGATGCCGACCTGCCGCCGGCGCGCCAGCAGTTGATGCTCGCCGAGGCCGGGGCGGTCGCCGTGCTCTTCGCCGGGGAGGAGCCGGTCTGGTTTGCCGGTGGCGCGCGGATCGATCTGGGCGCGCCGCTGGCCGTTCCGACGCCCGGCTTCCAGCCGGTGGATCTGCGGCCCGAGGATCCGGCCTACGTGTTCTTCACCTCGGGCTCGACGGGCCGGCCGAAGGGAATCACCGGGACGCACGTCGGCCTGGCGCACTTTCTCGACTGGCAGCGCACGACGTTTCGCGTCGCGCCGGGGGACCGCATCGCGCAGCTCACCGGCTTGTCGTTCGACGTCGTGCTGCGCGACCTGTTCCTGGCCCTGACCAGCGGTGCCACGGTCTGTCTGCCGCCCGCGTCGCTGAACCTGGCCGATCCGTGGGCATGGTTCCGGCGCGCCCGCATCACGCGCCTGCACGCCGTCCCGTCGCTCGCCTCGGTCTGGTTGGGCGAGTCCGCTCGCCCCGCCTGCGCGACGCTGACCACGGTGTTCTTCGCCGGCGAGCCACTCGGGGACGCGCTGGTGCGACGCATGCGGGCCGCCACCAATGCGGAGATCGTGAATCTGTACGGCCCGACGGAAACCACGCTGGCGAAATGCGCCTTTCGCGTCGGTGAGCAGATCGAGAAGGGCGTTCAGCCCATCGGCTATCCGTTGCCGGGCGCGATGGTCCTGATCCTCGACGAGCAGGGCGGGCTGTGCGCCGACGGCGAGAGCGGCGAAATCGTCATCCGCACGCCGTACCGGACGCTCGGCTATCTGCGCCGCGAGGCGGGAGCGGGATCGCGTTTCGCAGCCAATCCGTTTGCGGCGGCGACCGACGACCTCGTCTACTACACGGGCGATCTCGGCCGCGTGCGGCCCGACGGTGCGCTCGACATCCTGGGTCGCAAGGACGACCAGCTCAAGGTGATGGGCGTGCGCATCGAGCCGCAGGAAGTGTCGGCGGCGCTGCTGTCACACCCCCAGGTCCGGCAGGCGTTCGTCACCGCGCTGCCTGGCCCTGTTCCGTCCCTGGTCGCGTATGTGGTCGCCGATGAAAGACTGGCCCCCGCCGGCGTCCTGCGGGCGTTTCTCTCCGAACATCTCCCGGCCGCGCTCGTGCCGCCGCGCTTCGTGCACCTGGCGTCGCTGCCGCTGAACCGCAGCGGCAAGATCGACCGCCAGGCGCTGCCACAACCGGGAGCCGAGCCGGGCGCGGCCGCGCCGCGACCCGTGCAGCCGGAGTCGAGCATCGACACGCGCCTGGCCGCGCTGTTCATCGACCTGCTGCGTCTCGAGGCCGTACGCCCCTCGGACGACTTCTTCGACTGTGGCGGGCATTCGTTACTGGCCATGCAGCTGGTGTCGCGCGTGCGGGATTCGTTCGGCGTGGCGCTCGAGATCCAGCACGTCTTCGAGTTCCCCACGTTGGCCGCGCTGTCGCGCTGTGTCGCAGAGCTGTCCCCGATCGCCAGGCGGGACGGCGAGGCCGTGGCGCCTGCCATCGACCGCCGGGTACCGCAGCCACTGTCCTTCGCGCAGCAGCGCCTGTGGTTCTTCGCCAAGCTCGTGCCCGAGCAAGGCGTCTACAACATTCCCGGCGCGCTGCGGTTTCGCCGTGGCGCGGACCTGGCGGTGCTGCAGCGCTGCATCGACGCGCTCGTCGCGCGGCACCCGTCGCTGCGCACCTGTTTCGTCGAACGAGATGGCGTTGCCGCGCAACGCATCGACCCCGCGGCCAGATGGGCCGTCGAGCGCCGCGACGTATCGGCGCTGCCGCCCGAACAGCGCCGCGCGGCGGTACGCGAGCTGGCGCGCGGGCTGACGCGGCAGCCGTTTCGCCTCGATGCCGCCCCATTGGCGCGCGCCGTACTGATCCGCGAGTCCGAGAGCGACGCGGTGCTGGTGTACGCGCTCAACCACGGCATCGCAGACGGCTGGTCGAACTTCGTCTTCAGCCGCGAACTGGTGCAACTCTATGCCGCGGCGCTCGCCGGTGCGGACGCATCCCTGCCGGCCCTCCCGTTCGACACGCTCGATTTCGCCCACGACGAGCGCGAGCGGTTTGCCGATTCGGGCCATCGCGAGGTCGAGTTCTGGACCGCGCACCTGCGGGGCGCGCCGGCGCGCCTCGATCTACCC
>JBOHWA010000109.1:0-1692 GCA_050735855.1 Binatia bacterium | reverse complement strand
GGCTAGAATGGCGCGCATGCCCGCCGTGCACCTGCTCGACGCGACCTTCGAACTGTTTCGTGCCTACTTCGCCACGCCCAGCGCCCGGGCGCCGGACGGGCGCGAGGTCGGCGCCGTGCGCGGCCTGATCGGCTCGGTGCTGGCGCTGCTGCGCGAGCCCGGCGTCACCCACCTCGCCGCCGCCACCGACCACGTCATCGAATCGTTCCGCAACCAGCTCTTCGCCGGCTACAAGACCGGCGCGGGCATCGAGCCCGATCTCTGGGCCCAGTTCCCGCTCGCCGAGGAGGCGCTCGAGGCCCTCGGGGTGGTGGTCTGGCCGATGGTCGAGTTCGAGGCCGACGACGCTCTCGCCACCGCCGCCGCGCGCTACGCCGCGAACGTCGATCAGGTGGTCATCCTGTCGCCCGACAAGGACCTCGCCCAGTGCGTCGTCGGCTCCTACATCGTCACCCACGATCGCATGCGCCGCATCACCTACGACGAGCCCGCGGTGGTCGCCAAGTTCGGCGTCCCACCGCACGCCATCCCCGATCTGCTCGCCCTGGTTGGCGATAGCGCCGACGGCATCCCCGGCCTGCCCGGCTGGGGCCGCAAGTCGGCGGCGGCCGTCCTGGCCGCATTCGGCTCGATCGAGGCGATCCCCGAGGACCCCGGCCAGTGGCCGCCGCTGGTGCGCGGCCGGGCCCGCCTCGCGGCCGTGCTCGCCGACCACCGCGCCGAGGCGCGCTTGTACAAGACCCTCGCGACACTGCGAGACGATGTGCCCCTGGCCGAAGGTCCCGACGACCTGCGCTGGACCGGCGTCCGCCGGCAACGTTACGAATTGCTCTGCCGGCGTCTGGGTTTTGCCGATCTGATCCATCGGCCGACACTCTGGTCACCCGCGTGATCCGACCCAATTGCGCCGAATGGCGCCGACGCCCAGTCCAGCGATACAGCGTACGACCGGTCACCTCGCACGTCCCATCGAACCCTGATCGACGCTCTTTTGACTCCCCTGGTCATCTGTCAAAGGGCCTTCAATATCAGGTGGTTGGTCAACTGTAAGCGCTCGGCTTTGCGGCACTTTTGCGGCGCTGCCGCGACCTCGCGCAAATGCGACGGCCCGACATTCTTGCCACCTTTCAGCGCCGCTTAGCCTCTTCACGGCGGCGCTGAGCCGGTCGGGCACAAGCCTTGCTCATTGCCGGGTCTACCAAACAAAGGAGAACCCTCCAGTGGGTATGACCATGTCGAACAGGGGCAAGTTCACAGGGGAAGAATCGCTGGGACGCGAAGTCGGTGTCGGGGATCTCGATCTGGACTTCTTGCGGATTTCGTCGCTGGGTGGCGGCGAACCGCGATCGGCACAGTACACCGGCACCAAGGCTTTGATGCTCGCGATTCTTGAAGACGGTATCCGCAGCTATCTCACCCCGGTCGGCCGCATTCGCACCGAGGCCGAGTACTGGGTCAACGCGGCGCGCCAGACCTCGCCATTCTCATTCACCGTGGTCTGCGAGACGCTCGGTCTGGAGCCCGACGCCGTACGCCGCGCGCTCGAGCGCATGCGCGCCCGCAACGTCTCACCACGCCGCGCCATCCAACGCAGCCGGCCGAACGTGCGCCGCTCCGGCCGCATCGTCGGCGGCCGGCGCACCACCGGCTGACTCATCGCTTCAGGGCCGGCGATCGGGAGCACCCTCCTCC
>JBOHWA010000108.1:0-8351 GCA_050735855.1 Binatia bacterium | reverse complement strand
GGCCAGCGTCAGGCGCTGCTTCTGCCCGCCCGACAAGGTGATGCCGCGTTCGCCGACGATGGTGTCGTAGCCGCGCGGGAAGCTCTCGATGTCGTCGGCGACCCCCGCCACCACCGCCGCGCGCCGGATCAGCGCCTCGTCGGGGGTGTCGACGGCAAAGGCAATGTTGTCGCGGATGCGGCGCGAGAACAGGAACGGGTCCTGCGGTACGAAGCCGATGGCGCCGCGCAGCTGCGCCAGCGGCAGGTCGCGGATATCCTGCCCGTCGAGCAGAATCGCGCCGCTGCTGACGTCGAACAGCCGCGGCAGCAGGTGGACGAGCGAGCTCTTGCCCGCCCCGGTGCGGCCGACGAGGGCGAGCTTCTCGCCCGGCTCGAGCGTGAACGACACGCCGGACACCACCGGATGGCCGTTGTCGCGCGCCGGGTAGGCGAACGTCACATCGCGGAACTCGAGGCGGCCGCGCACCGCCGGCAGCGGCGCCGCGCCCGGGCGGTCGGCGATGCTCGGATCGATGGCGAAGATGTGCTCGAGCCGCTGCATCGCCGCGCGCCCGCGCTGGACGATGGACAGCATCCAGCCCAACGCCATGGTCGGCCAGGCGAGCAGGTTGAGGTAGCCGAGGAAGGCCACCAGGGCGCCGAGGCCGAGGCGCTGGTCGATCACCTGCAGGCCGCCGTACCAGAGCACCATGAGCGTGCCGGCGCCCGACGCGATCTTCATCAGCGGCATGAGGCGGCCGCGCACGCGCGCCAGCTCGACGCTCTGGCGGGTGAACTCGTCGTTCAGCCGGGCGAAGCGATCGACGGCGACCGACTCGGCGCCGTACGCCTTGATCACGTGGATGCCGCTGACGTTCTCCTGCACCGAGCTGCTCAACCCAGCCAGCCCCTCCTGCACGCGCAGCGTCTGCTCCATCAGGCGGCGGCTGATGCGCTTGACGGCGAACAGCAGGACCGGAAAGGGCAGCAACGCCATCACCGTCATCGTCGGATCGAGCGTCAGCATGATCGTCACGCCGTAGGCATAGTAGATCGGCGTGTTGACCAGATTGAGGATGCCGACGCCGAGCAGCATGCGGATGGCGGTCACGTCGTTGATCAGGCGCGACATCAGGTCGCCGGTCTGCTGCTGCTGGTAGTACGCCAGCGGGAGGCGCTGCAGGTGGGCAAACAGGTCGTTGCGCAGGTCGTACTCGACGTCGCGACCGACGTTGAAGATCAGCGCCCGGGAGGCGGTGCGCACGACGCCCTGCACCAGCGCGACGGCCACCATGACCAGCGCCAGCCGCACCACCGTCTCGTAGGGCTCGCCGCGTTGGATCGCGTCGATGGCGCGCTTGAGCAGAAAGGGCACCGCCATCGCGAACGAGGCGGTGAGCACCAGGCAGGCGCCGCCGGCCGCATAGCGCGCGCGGTAGCGGCGCAGGTAGCCGAGCAGGCGATTCACGGCGGCATCATGGCCGCAAGCCCGGCGCTAAATCAATGCGGTGGGGCGCGCCGGCGAGGCGCGGCGGGGCCGTCCACGTATCCGTGGTCGGCCCGCCGGGTCACAGGTTCAGTTGATCTTGCCGGTCCACATGCCGACCGAGCCGAACTTGCCGCGCTGCGGCTGGCCGGGCGGAGCGGCGGGGGCGGCGTCGCCCTTCGGATCCGGCACGTCCTTCTTGGCCCCGGTCGCGCCCGAGCGCCAGTTGGGGTGCACGACGTCGCCGAAGGCGACGCCGATGTCGAGCACGCCGTCCTTGTTGATGTCGGCCAGCCCGACACCCCAGGTGCGCTCGCGGCCGGTCTGCGGCAACCCTTCGGCGATGACGGGCGTCCACTTGCCGGTCCCGTCGCCGAGATAGGTGAAGACGCCGTACACGCCGCCGATCTCGTCGAGCGCGCGCTTGCCGGCGGCGACCACATCGGCCTTGCCGTCGTTGTTCAGGTCGCCGATCGCCACCCCGAGGGTGTTCATCGGCAGGAAGCCCTCGTTGGCGAATACCCACGAGCCGTCGGCCTGCTGGAGGAAGACCTCGACGCCGCCGCCGGCGCAGACCGCCGCGCCGGGGGCGCCGCAGCCCTCGGGCAGGGGCGGCATCTGCGAGCCGGCGACGATGTCCGGCCGGCCGTCGTTGTTGACGTCGCCGACATCGACTCCCCAGTAGAGGCCGCGGATCTCGGGTGCGGGCAGGCCCTGCGATGCCTCCTGCCACTTGCCCTTGCCGTCGCCGAGCCAGACGCGCGGGCCGGCCGCGTAGGCGGCGACCACATCGAGATTGCCGTCGCCGTTGATCTCGCGGATCTCGATCGAGTTGCCCCAGTCGGTGAGCGCCAGCCCGTCCGAGCTCTCCTTCCAGACGCCCTTGCAGTTGCCGGTGAAGGCGCGCACGCCCTCCTCGGCCGCCGCGATAGAGGCCAGGTCCACACAGCCGTCGTTGTTGAAATCGCCCAACGAGACGTCCTCTGCCCCGATGGTCGGCAGGCCGGATGACGCGGTGCGCCAGTTGCCCTTGCCGTCGCCCAGGTAGACGAACACGCCCTTGCAGTGGTCGGCGATGGCGACGTCCATGAGGCCGTCCTTGTTGACGTCCATGAAATCCATGCCGCCGCCGCAATACGGCTCGCGCGGCAGCCCGTTGGCCGCCTCGCGCCAGCTCCCGTCGCCGTTGTTGATGAAGATCCAGGGGCCGTCGGCGAGGCGGGAGACCAACCCGACATCGGGCAGGCCGTCGCCGTTGACGTCCCCGAAGGCCACCATCGACTTCCAGATGCGCCCGCTCGGCAGGCCCTTGTTGGCCGAACTGTACGACATCGGCGCTGCCCCGATCTTTGCTTGCCCGGCCGGCGCAGCCGCTTTGCCGGTCGTCGCGTCCTTCTTGAACAGGCCGCATCCGGCCATCGCCAGGGCCAGCAACCCCACCCCACACCACGCCGTTCGACGCATCTCCATCATCAAGTGCTACCTCCTGCCGTGCCTCAGACTCCGCGTGGTCCACTTTATTCGGCCCACAACCGGCGAGGGCTGCCGAAAATGTGGCGCTCGGCTTACCAGAGGCCCTACCGGGGGTCAAGAAAACCTCCGGCGCGCGACCTGCCGTACACCAAAAGAAGGGATGCACAAATACCTCGCTATAATTGCAACAGATATGGCCCTTTTCCGCTTGACAACCGACCGACCTTCGAGTAACTGGAGGCAGCTTTCTACCCGCCCAAGGAGAGATTGGGCGTGTGTTTGCGCAAATGACGACACGTAGTGTACTCGGACATCGGTTGATAGGCGGGTTGGGAGAGTCGGTATTCTTCTCCGCCACGAAAGGAGACGGGTGATGAGCAAGGCACTGGGGATGCGCTGTGTGTGGGGCCTCTGTGGAGTGCTGGTGAGCGTCTGGGCGTTGGCCTCGGTGACGCAGGCAGAGGTATCGACGGATGTCAGCGGTTCGGTGCTGGTGTTCCCGAAGGTGATCTGGACCGGCGTCAACGCGACCGACGGCGGCCCCTCGCGGGACACCGTGATCCAGCTGTCCAACACCAGCAACAACATGGTGCATGCGCACTGCTTCTACGTGAACGGTCAGACCTTCCAGGGGCAGCCGATCTGGCAGGTGACCGACTTCACGATCTGGCTGACGCGCCAGCAGCCGACCCACTGGGTCGCCAGCGCAGGCCGCTTCGTCAACCCGTCCGACTCGTTCGGCAGCGACGGCGCCGGCCAGGATCCGGGCGCCATTCCGCCGGTTCCGCCGGGCTTCTCGGGCGAACTCAAGTGCATCCAGATCGACGCCTCGGGCGTGCCCTTTGGCGGCAACAACCTCAAGGGTGAGGCGCTGATCCGCTCGGCCGACGGCGACGTCAGCAAGTCGAACGCGGTCGCGATCCTCGCCAACCCCGATCTGGCGGCGGGCGACCCGGCCAACACGCTGCTGCTCGACAACACGCCGATCCACGACGGCGAGTACAACGCCTGCCCCAACACGTTGCTGCTCGATCACTTCGTCGATGGCGCGACGGATCCCGTCATCAGCTCGCTCAACCCGATCTGGTGCTCCGACGACGAATGCCCGATCCGCACCTACCTGACCCTGGTGCCCTGTTCGCAGGACTTCGAGAATCAGGAGCCGGCCGAGGTCACCGTCCAGTTCGCCATCGTCAACGAGCTCGAGCAGGTGTTCTCCGCCAGCGACACGGTCACCTGCTGGGAGACCTGGCGCCTGGCCGACATCGATGCCCCGACGGGGCGCTGCACGCAGGGCGGCGACGTCTGCCTGACCGACCAGCAGTGCATCGATGACAACGCCGGCTTCTGCGAAAAGCAGAGCGTCTTCTCGCTCGGCTTGCTGGGCAGCGGCACGGCCTTCACCCGCATCAGCCCGGTCGACCTCGACGGCGGTGTCCTCGCGGTGGCCGAAGAAGTGCACTTCAACAACCTGTCGATGAAGGGAACCCAGGTGTCCAACCGCGGCACGGCGGCTTGGAACCTCCAGCAGGCGGGCAATCGTTACGACGCGACGGAGACTGTGCCGGGCGGGCCGGTGGTCGACGCCATCGTGATCCCGGACCCGTTCTAACCGGGATTGGCTAGCGAGCAATGGTGTACTCGTCCAGCGGTGAGGAAAGGAGACAAGTGATGAGCTCGAAGATGGGGATCTGGCGGTGGGCGCTCGCAAGTGCAGTTCTGGTGATGGCCGGTACGGCCAGCGCGCGCGTGATTGACCCGATCGGGGTGACGACCAACGAGTCGACCGCGATCGTTCTCTACCCGAAATTGACAGTCGACCTCTCGCAGGGGATCGACACGGTCATCCAGTTGACCAACACCTCAGAGTTTCTGACCAAGGTGCACTGCTTCTACACCAACGCAAACGGGCACTGCAGCAACAACGAATTGCAGGTCTGCACGCCGGAGAACGCCTCCTCGGTTTGTGCGCTGGGCGGCGTCTGCCTGCCGGGCTGGCAGGAGACCGACTTTCGCCTGACGCTGACCAAGCGCCAGCCGATCTCGTGGTCGATCAACGACGGCCTCTCGTCGCTGCCGTTGGCCGACCTCCCGGGCCAGGGCAACCCGCCGCAGTTCAACGAGGGCAACATCCCGGCGGTGCCGGAAGTGCCTTTCATCGGTGAGCTGCTCTGCATCCAGGTCGACGTCACCACCGAAGAGCCGAGCGATCGCAACGACCTCAAGGGCGAGGCGGTCACGGTGAAGACGAGCGGACCCGCTATCGACGTGGCCAAATACAACGCGATCGGCATCAAGGCGATCGAGGGCCGCCAGGACGCCAACCCGGGGGTGCTGAACATCGGCGGACCCGAGGCCGAGTACGGCGTCATCAACGAGGCGGTCGATCCGGGCTACACGGGCTGCCCGAACGTCCTGACGCTCAACCACTACTTCGAAGGCGCCAACGTGATCACGCACGAGGGGGCCGTGTCGGGAGAGGTCAACTCGGTGCTCACCATCGTGCCCTGCGAGCGTGACTACCTCTTCCAGACCGCCAATGCGCCGGGCGCGACGATCCAGTTCCTGATCTACAACGAGTTCGAGCAGCGCTTCTCTGCTTCGACACACCTCGACTGCTACAAGCAGACGCGCCTGGCGGAAATCGATACCCGCCCGGGCCCCGACGGGGACGCGTTCTCGATCTTCTCGGTCGGCACGCAGGGAACGCTGACGGGCATGTCGCGCCTGCGTTCGGTCGCCGGACCGAACGTCGATGGCTACGACGCACGCGGCATCCTCGCGGTCCTGACCGAGAACTGGGATCGGGAGGGCGGCGGTACGGCGACGACTGATTCGAACGTCCAGTTCCAGGGCTCGCGCCCACAGGGCGATCGCATCCTCATCCCGCTGCCGTAAGCACTCTCAACCTCACCGCTTCAAAGGCCCGGAGGAGCAATCCTCCGGGCCTTTGTGTTTCCAGCCTCCGGCGATTGGTGACCCGGGCCAGCCCGCCGCAAAACGCGCACCGCCCAGGTCCGCCCAACAGCAGCGCTGGCGCGCCCGCGGCGGGGGCTCAGTAGTCCGTCAGACCGGCGACTGGGCCGCTGCCGCCGAGTCCGGCGAGGGTGAACTGCGCCTGGACCTGGAGCTCATTCGGGTTGCGCGTATCGGTGACGCCGAGGTTGAGCGCCCAGCAGTCGCACGCCGACAGCAGGCGCAGGCCGAAGTAGTTCTCCAGGAACGTGTCGGCGTTGATGTCGTAGCGCATGGCGTAGAGGAAGGCGACGCGGTCGGTCACCGGCAGGGCGATGCTCGAATCGAGCAACTGCAGGATGGTGTCGGTGATGAAGCGATACTCGACGTCGAAGGTGGCGCGGGTCAGCAGGCGCGGCCGGATGTCCTGGTCGAAGATGCGCGCCGGCTCACGCAGGCGGATGCCGACCGTCGCCGACGAGAGATTGCCCTGGCTGGTGTCGTAGGTGGCGAAGGCGCGCACCGACGTCACCGCGCTCGGATTGACGCGCAACGCGAAGTCGATGTCGGAGAAGTGATCGCCCTGCTGGCCGGGGCTGATCGGTTGGCCGGTCAGCGGATCGAGCAGCGAGGTGGGTGGAATGTCGCGGATAAAGTCGTAGCTCTGCGCGACCGACAGGCGCGTGAGCTCGAAGACCTCGCCCTGCTTGTCATCGTCGGCCCCGGCACCGGCGCTGCGACCGAGCAGGCGCGTGGCGAAGCCGTAGGTCACCAGGCTGCGCTTGTTGATGCGGTCGAGGCCGTCGAATACCGGCAGATCGTCCTGGTTGACCGGCGGGATGTACAGATACTCGAGCTGTGGCTCGACCGTGTGCTTGAGCTTGTCGAGGCCGAAGTAGGGAAAGTCGAAGACGCGGCCGAACTGCGTGCCGACTTCCCCGCGCAACTCGACGATCTCACGGCTGTTGGCGCTGGGCAGGTCGATCTCCGGCCCGTCCGGATCGGTCCCGGTGAAGCCGCCGCTCATCTGGTCCTCGCTGAGCCCGTACGCGGTCTCGCGGAAGGCCGCGTGCACCGCCCCGAACACCGAGCGGCCGAGCGGCAGGCGCAGCTGCAACGCCGGCTTGAAGTCGGCCCGCACGCCCGCCAGGCCGGTCGAGCGCTCGAAGTTGGTGACGCTGCTGCCGAACTCGCTCATCAGGCCGAAGCCGAGCTGCTTCTGGGCGGTCAGGCGCAGATCGGGGATGCGCTGGATGACCAGCGATTCCTTGTCCTCGAACTGCGGGGTGGCCGGCGGCTGGCCCGGCTGCGGCGTCGGGGTCGGCTGCTCCACCGCCGGGCCGACCAGATCCTGGTAGTAGACGACCTCGCCCTGCAGGAAGGCGCGATCCCAGCGCTGCAACAGCCCGGTCTGCGAGGTGGTGAACGGCAGGGTGCGCAGGTTGGTCTGTTGCACCTCGTTGCTGGTGAAGACGTTCATCTCGCGCAGGAACAGGTCGTCGCCGACCAGCAACAGATCGACGTAGCCCTCGGTGGAGCCGAACCACTGCCGGTGGCCGCCGATCACGCCCCAGCGATTCTCCGGCACGTTGGGGTCAGCCCCCGGCGGCACCACGACGTCGTTGGTCTGGCCGCGGAAGAACTCGTTGAAGTAACCCGCCTGAAAGGCGCCCTCGGTGCCCCCACCGAGCGCGTAGCGATACTCGCCGAGCAAGCCGACGCGCAGCGACGTCTCGATGTCGAGGCTGACGGTCACGTCCTGGTTCTTGTTGATCGCCCAATAGTAGGGCTGCAGCAGCTGGAATCCGCGCCGGTTGGAGAACCCGACGCGCGGAAAGAGCAGGCCCGACTGCCGCTCGCGATAGACCGGGAAGGCGGCCCGCGGCAGCCAGAACACCGGGTAGTCGAGGATCTCGAACGTGCCGCCGGTGAGATCGGCATAGCCGTCGAGCGCGACGTCGAGCGTGTCGCCGGCGATGCTCCACGATGGCGCCCCATCCTCGCAGTTGCAGGTGGTGAACCGCCCCCCCTCGATCCGGTAGGTCTGGCCGATGCCCTTCTCGATGCGCTTGCCCGACAGCGAGTAGCCGAGCTTGGCGGAGTAGATCTGCGCGTCGCGCAGCTCGCCGGTCTCGTTCTCCATGTTGATGGCCATCTCGCTGGCCCGGATCTCCGCCTCCGGGCCCGTCAGCCAGGTATGGCCGGTCGCCTCCGCCTCGTTGGTCAGGCGGTTGAGTTGCACCTGGTCGGCGCGCAGTACCGTGTCGCCGCGCTGGATCACCACGTCGCCCTCGGCCGACAACACCTGCAGGCGCCGGTCATAGGTGAGCGACTCGGCGTCGACGGTGATCTCTTCCTCACCCGGCGTCGGGGTCGGCGTCTGTGCCAGCAGTGGCGTCGACCAGCCGCAGGCGAGCCAGAACGCCGCGGCGGCGGCCAGCTTCGCCGCCCGGCGC
>JBOHWA010000107.1:0-4652 GCA_050735855.1 Binatia bacterium | reverse complement strand
GCCTTGGCTTCGGCGCCGTGCTTGTGGCGAGCACCCCGCCGCCGCCCCCGGCGCCGAGGGCCTGGCGCCCTCCACGAGACCGCCTTGGCTTCGGCGCCGTGCTTGTGGCGAGCACCCCGCCGCCGCCCCCGGCGCCGAGGGCCCGGCGCCATCCAGGAAACCGCCTTGGCTTCGGCGCCGTGCTTGCGGCGAGCACCCCGCCCGCCGCCCCCGGCGCCCTCCAGGCCGACCTTGGTTTCGCTGCCTCAACCGGTAGGATTGACGGCTCATGTCGGGGACAGGGGCAGGGCAGGCGGCGGTGGGCTGCACGCTGCGGACGCGCGGCCTGGCCAAGGTGTACCGCAGCGGCGAGGTCGAGGTGCACGCCCTGCGCGGGGTCGATCTCGAGCTGGCGGCGGGGGAGCTGGTGGTGCTGCTCGGGCCGTCGGGCAGCGGCAAGTCGACGCTGCTCAACATCCTCGGCGGCCTCGACGTGCCGAGTAGCGGCCAGGTGTTCTTCCGTGACGTCGAGCTCAGGGCGACCGACGAGGCGGCGCTGACCCGCTACCGCCGCGACCACGTCGGCTTCGTCTTCCAGTTCTACAACCTGATCCCCAGCCTGACGGCGCGCGAGAACCTGCAGCTGGTCACCGAGATCGCGCCGCGGCCGATGGATCCGGTCGAGGCGCTGGCGTTGGTCGGCCTGCGCCCGCGCATCGACCACTTCCCCGCCCAGCTCTCCGGCGGCGAGCAGCAGCGCGTCGCCATTGCGCGCGCCATCGCCAAGCAGCCGGATCTGCTGCTGTGCGACGAACCGACCGGCGCGCTCGACAGCGAGACCGGCATCTTGGTGCTCGAGGCGATCGCGCAGGTCAACCGCGAGCTCGGCACGACCACCGCGGTGATCACCCACAACACCGTCATCGGCAGCATGGCCGATCGCGTCATCCACATCGCCGACGGGCGCATCGCCTCGATCGAACGCAACGCCACGCGCCGCAGCGCGCGCGAGCTCGAGTGGTGACGTGACCCTGCGCGCCCTCAACCGCAAGCTGCTGCGCGACCTCTGGCACATGCGCGGCCAGGTCCTCGCGGTGGCCATGGTGGTGGCCTCCGGCGTCGCCGTGTTGGTGATGTCGCTGTCGACCCTCGAGGCGCTGCGCGAGACCGCCGACGCCTACTACGAGCGCTACCGGTTCGCCGACGTCTTCGCCAGCCTCAAGCGCGGGCCCGAGTCGCTCGCCGCGCGCGTGGCGGCGATCCCCGGCGTGCAGGCGGTGGAGACGCGCATCTCGCGCTACGCCATCCTCGACGTCGCCGACTTCCCCGAGCCGGTGATGGGCCGCCTGGTCTCGATCCCCGAGGATCGCGGCCCGATGCTCAACCGCCTGGCCATCCGCGCCGGCCGGCTGGTGGCCGACGATCGGCCCGACGAGGTGGTGGTCAACGAATCGTTCGCCGACGCGCACGGCCTGGCGCTCGGCGATCGCCTGGTGGCGATCATGAACGGCAACAAGCGCCAGCTCGAAGTGGTCGGCATCGCGCTGTCGCCCGAGTTCGTCTACGCCCAGGGCCCGGGCTCGATGCTGCCGGACAGCACGCGCTTCGGCATTCTGTGGATGGGCCGCGAGGCGCTCGCCGCGGCCTACGACCTCGACGGCGCCTTCGACGACGTGGTGCTGTCGCTGCAGCGCGGCGTCGACCCCGGTCCGGTGATCGAGCGGCTCGACGCCCTCCTCGAGCCGTACGGCGGCGTCGGGGCGATCGCGCGCGCCGATCAGATGTCCAATTGGTTCCTCAGCAACGAGATGGCGCAGCTCGAGTCGTTGACCACCATCCTGCCGACCATCTTCCTGGCCGTCGCCGCCTTCCTCACCAACATGGTGCTGGCCCGCATGATCGCCACCGAGCGCAGTGAGATCGGGCTGATGAAAGCGTTCGGCTACAGCGATTTCGACGTCGGCTGGCACTACGCCAAGTTTGTCATCGCCATGGCGGCGATCGGCGTCCTGTTCGGCGCGCTGCTCGGCGCCTGGCTGGGGCGGGCGAACACCGAGATGTACGCGCAGTTCTACCGCTTTCCGTTGCTCGTCTACCGGCCGGGGCCGATGTCGTTCGCCATCGGCGCGCTGGTCAGCATCGGTGCGGCGCTGGCCGGCAGCCTGCGCTCGGTGCGCAGCGCCGTGCGCCTGCCGCCGGCGGAGTCGATGCGGCCGCCGTCGCCGGCGCTCTATCGCCGCGGCGGGCTGTTCGCGCGCCTGACCGGCTGGGTCGACCAACCGACGTTGATCATCGTCCGTCAGATCGCCCGCTTCCCGGCCCGCTCGGGGCTGACCAGCGTGGCGGTGGCGTGCGCCGTGGCGCTGGTGATCATGGCGCTGCAGTGGCGCGACTCGATGGCCCATCTCATCGAGATCAACTTCTTCGCCGCCCAGCGTCAGACGATGGAAGTCGGCCTGGTCGAGCCGCAGTCGAGCGTCGCCCTGCACGAGTTCGCCCGCCTGCCCGGCGTGCTCGCCGCCGAGCCGCTGCGCTGGGTCGGAGCGGAGCTGCGCCACGGCGCCCGGCGCCACCGCGGGGCAATCAACGGCATCGCTCCGGCGGCGGTGCTGCAGCCGATCTACGACGTCGAACGCGGCGACGTCCGCACGCCGCCGGACGGCCTCGTGCTGTCGCGCGCGCTGGGGGAGAAGCTCGACGTCGGCCCCGGCGATACCGTCTGGGTGGAGGTGCTCGAGGGCCACCGCATCGTCGCGCGCGTGCCGGTGGCCGGGCTGGTCGATACGTTCATCGGCATGAACGCCTACATGGACATCGACGCGCTGAGCCGCCTGATGCGCGAGCGGCCGAGCCTCGGCGGCGTCAGCCTGCTGGTCGACGAGACGCGCTCGCCGGAGCTCTTTGCACGCCTGAAGGCGGTGCCCGAGGTCTCGGCGGTGACGCTGCGCCGGGCGGCCGTCGATCTGTTCAACGATACGATGGGCCAGTCGGTGCTCATCTTCATCACCGCCTTCTCGCTGTTCGCCTGCGCGCTCGGCTTCGGCGTCGTGTACAACAGCACGCGGATCGCGCTCTCGGAACGCGCGCGCGAGCTGGCGACGCTGCGCGTGCTGGGCTTTACCCGACTCGAAGTGTCGTACATTCTACTCGGCGAAGTCGCCGTCCTGATCGCCGCGGGTCTACCGCTCGGCTGTCTGTTCGGCTGGGGGTTGGCGTGGCTGATGATGAAGACGTTCGAGACCGAGCTGTACCGCATTCCGATGGTGATCAACGCGTCGACCTACGGCTGGGCGGTGGTGATCACGCTGGCGGCGACGGTGCTGTCGGCGGCGTTGGTGCGCCGCCGTCTCGATCACCTCGATCTGATCGCCGTGCTGAAGACGCGCGAGTAGCGTGATGGGAGCCGCCGGACGTCGCCTGCTCCTCTGGGGCACCGTGGGCTCTGTTCTGCTCGCCGGGCTGGTCTACGCCTTCTGGCCGAAGCCGGTGCCCGTCGACCTCGCCGCCGTCAGTCGCGGCGCGCTGGTGGTCACCGTCGGCGACGAGGGCGAGACGCGCGTGCGCGACATCTTCGCCCTCTCCGCGCCGGTGGCCGGCCGGGTGATGCGCATCCAGGCCGATGTCGGCGATCCGGTGACGGCCAACGAGACGGTGTTGGTGGAGATCGAGCCGATCGACCCCGACTTTCTCGACCCGCGCCGCCGCGCCGAGGCCGAAGCCGGGGCGCAGGCTGCCGAGTCCGCCCAAGCGCTGGCGGAGGCCGAGCTCGCCGAGGCCACCGCCGAGCTGCAGTTCGCCGACACCGAGCTGGAGCGGGCGCGCGAGCTGCGGCGCGCCAACACCGTCTCGCAGCGCGAGCTCGATGAAGCCGAGCGGCTGGCGAAGACGCGCCACGCCGCGCACGATCGGGCCGCCGCCAATCTCCAGATGCGCACGCACGATCTCGCCCGCGCCCGCGCCCAGCTCGTCTCGCCGGTCGAGACGCAGGAGCGCGCCGCCGGTGGCGAGCGCGTCGCCCTGCGCGCTCCGGTCACCGGGCGGGTGCTGCGGGTGCCCAACGACAGCAGCCGCGTCGTCGCGGCGGGCGAGGCGCTGGTCGAGATCGGCGACCCACGCGATCTCGAGATCGTCGTCGATCTGCTCTCGGCTGACGCGGTCAAGGTCGCCGCTGGCCAGCGGGTCATGGTCGAAGGCTGGGGCGGCGAGGCGCCGCTCGAGGGCCGCGTGCGGCGGGTCGAGCCGTTCGGTTTCACCAAGATCTCCGCCCTCGGCATCGAGGAGCAGCGGGTGAACGTCATCATCGACCTGACCAGCCCCCCCGAGGCGTGGTCGAGCCTCGGGCACGGCTACCAGGTCGATGTGCGCATCGTGCTGTGGGAGGGCGCCGACGTCCTCAAGCTGCCGCTCACCGCGCTGTTCCGCGACGGCGACGGCTGGGCGGTGTTCGCCGACGTCGACGGCGTCGCCCGCGAGCGCGGCGTCCAGGTCGGCCGGCGCACCGGCCTCGAAGCCCAGATCGTCGAGGGCCTCGCCGACGGCGACCTGGTCGTCGTCCACCCCGGCCAGCGCGTGGTCGAGGGCGCGTCGATCGCGCCGCGGGAGTAGACCCCCCTGGGAGCGCGGGCGGCCCGCCCGCTCTTAGTCTTTAGTCCCCCCGCTACAGCGGATTTCCC
>JBOHWA010000106.1:0-3555 GCA_050735855.1 Binatia bacterium | reverse complement strand
GGTGCTCGCCGCCAGCACGGCGCCGAGGGCCCGGCGCCCTCCACAGGAAATGAGGTAGCGGAATGAAGGATCAAGTTGCCGTCATCGGCGTCGGCTGCACCAAGTTCGGCGATCTCTTCGAGCAGGGCTACGAGGATCTCATCTGCGACGCGGCCTTCGCGGCGTACGCCGATGCGAAGATCGATCCAGCCGACATCCAGGCGGCGTATCTCGGCACGTACATGCCGGGGGCGTCGGGCGGTAAGGCGGCGGTCTCGCTCGGCGACGCGCTGCGTCTCTACGACCGCCCGATCACCCGGGTGGAGAACTACTGCGCCACCGGCACCGACGCGTTTCGCAACGCCTGCCTGGCGATCGCCTCCGGGGTCTACGACGTCGTGCTGGTGCTCGGCGCCGAGAAGCTCAAGGATCGCGCCGGCCGCGGCCTGCCGCGCTTCGGTCATCCGCTGCTCGCCAAGGGAAACTCCGCTCCCGGCCTCTTCGCCCTGGCGGCCAACCGCTACATGCACACCTACGACATGGGGCGCGAGACGCTGGCCAAGGTGGCGGTGAAGAACCACTACAACGGGGCGCGCAATCCCAAGGCGCACCTGCGCATGGAGATCACCGAGGAGAAGGTGCTGAGCGCGCCGATGATCTCGTCGCCGTTCGGCCTGTTCGATTGCTGCCCGACGACGGACGGCGCCGCCGCGGCGATCCTCTGCCGCGCCGATCTGGCACGCAAGTACACCGACTCGCCGATCCTGGTGAAAGGCTTCGGCCTGGCGGTGACCACCGGGCGCCCGTACTTCGATCCGAACTTCGACTACCTCGGCTTTCGCTCCACCCAACAGGCGGCACAGCAGGCGTACGCCATGGCCGGCATTGCGCCCGCCGACGTCGACTTCGCCGAGGTGCACGACTGCTTCACGTGGACCGAGATCGCCAACATCGAGGACCTCGGGTTCTGCAAGAAGGGCGACGGCAAGCACCTGGTGCACGAAGGCCGCACCGCGCTGACCGGCGACATCCCGATCAACACCAGCGGCGGGCTGAAATCCTTCGGCCACCCGATCGGCGCCAGCGGCGTGCGCATGATCTACGAGTGCGTCACCCAGCTGCGCGGTGAGGCCGGCGAACGCCAGGTGCCGAAGGCCGAGCTCGGCATGGCGCACAATGTCGGCGGCCCGGGCGCCGTGGCGTGCGTCATCGTGCTGGGCAACTGACCGGCGATATGCCCAGCGGTGCGCACGCAGCCCAGCCAGCGGTGCGCAAGTAGCCGATGATGTGTCACAATCTCGACGACTCGCTACATGTCGACTGATCAGTGCACCCCGGGTGGAGCCCTAGGGGCCCAACTTCGGACTGAGCGCCCGGTGCGATTGGTGTGGCGTCCGCCTTGCTTCACCGGACATCAGTCCAATGAAGGCAGGCCAGAGTACTACCCGCAACCACGCCGCCCTGGGCGGCGGCGGCGAAGTCGACCGTAAGCGCATCGTCATTTTGCTGCGCTCGGTCGTGATCGCCACGACCGCGTATCTCATATTGAGCGGCGTCGACCAGGTCGCCGCCGCCCCCATCCTGTATGTCGTGGCCTTCGCGGCTTCCAACGTCGCGCTGGCGTTCGCCCCGCGGCGGCTCTTCCACCTGCCGCACTTCGGGCCCTGCCTGCTGCTCGCCGATACCGCCGTCATCCTGCTCGGCATGTCGTGGACCCACGGGCTGTCGCAGGACCTGCTGCTGGCCTACTTCTTCACCGTCTTCCTGATCACCATCGGCGAGACCGTCGGCCAGATCGCCATCGGCAGCGCTCTGATCGCCACCGTCTACGGCTACTGGCTGTGGAGCAGCGGCAGCGCGTCGGCCGGCGCCGAGGCGTGGGTGCGGTTGCCGTTCTTCTTCCTGGTGGCGATCTTCTATGCCTCGCTGATCGATCAGTTGAAGCGTGAGCGCCACCGGCGCCGCGAGGCGGAGAGCGAGAATCACCACCTGCGCTTCCTCCTCGATCTCGCCAGCGTGTTCTCGGAAACCCACGCGACGCGCGAGTTCGTGCGCGGCATCGGCCGCTTCGTCGAGGGGATCAGCCCCGGGTTGCGCTGCCGCATGGAGCTGCTCGAGGCGAACACCGACGCCGAGCGCACCGGCTCCGCCTTCCCGCTGCGCGCCCACGGCCAGGGGTACGGCGCCCTGTGTGTCGAGACCGCCGACGGCCGCGATCTGTCGGAGCGCGAACTGTGGCTGTGTCAGATGGTGTCGCATGCTGCGGCGGGCGCGCTGTACGCGGCGGAACAGTCCGACGCAGCGCGCGTCGCCACCGACGCCAAGGACCAGTTCCTGGCCACCATCTCGCACGAGTTCCGCACGCCCTTGCACGCCATCCTCGGCTACCTCGACGTGGTCGACACCTCGCTGCCCGCCGACGGCGACGGCATGCTGCACGAGAGCATCGAGCGCATGCGCGTCAACGCCTGCCGCCTGCAGCATCTGCTCGAAGAGCTGGTCAGCTTCGCCGAGATCCGTTCCGGCCGGCGCGGCGTACGCGCCGAGGCCGTCGCACTGCAGGACGTGCTGCAGGAGCTGGCGCCGATCACCCGTGAGCTGATCGGCGGCAAGCCGGTCGACTTCGAATGGGACATCGATCCGACCGTCGACGAGCTGCGCACCGATCGCCGCAAGCTCAATCGCGCCCTCGCCTGTCTGCTCAGCAACGCGGCCAAGTTCACCGATGCCGGCGCGATCCGCGTCGCCGGCCGTCCGGCGTCCGACGGCGGCATCGAGGTGGCGATCAGCGATACCGGCATCGGCATCGCGCCCGACGATCTGTCGATCATCTTCGACGACTTCCGTCAGGTCGACGGCTCGTTCACCCGCCGCTACGGCGGCCTCGGTATCGGCCTGGCGCTGGCGCGCGAGCTGATCGCGCTGCTCGGCGGCAGCCTCGAACTGGAGAGCACCGTCGGGGTCGGCACGGTCGCGCGCGTGCGCTTGCCGCGCAGCGCCGCCGACCAACATGTCGCGGCGCCGCAACGCCGGCCGCTGCGCGCGGCGGCGCTGGAGTCGGTGCTCGGCGCCTGAGTCGCCGGTCTCAGATCAGCGTCGTCGCCAGCGCGACGAACTTGCCCAGCCACGGGCCGAGCGAGAGGATGCAGTAGACGGCGGCGAGGCAGCGCAGGACGGTGACGCCGATGCGCGCCGGCGTCGCCCGGTGCAGCAGCACCAGCAGCCCGCAGGCTTTGGCCTTGAACAAGAGCAGCGCCGGGCCGACGCCGATCAGATCGAACGCCGCCACCAGCAGCGGGTTGGCCTCGCGGAACCCCAGCCGCAGCCCCTGGTAGGTCGCGACGCCGTCGAAGAGCTGCAGCGCCAGGTTGAGCACCAGCAGGCGGTACAGATGCGTCTCCACCTCTTCAGCTTGCATCGATCAGGGCCGCTCTTGCCAGTCACTTTCCTCGATTCCACGCGCCGTTGCCAGCACGAAACACAGCACACCGCATCGCATGCGCGGGAGGACCATTCGTCGCGATCGCGCCGACGTTTCCCGTGGAGGGCGCCGGGCCCTCGGCGCCGGGCGGCGGG
>JBOHWA010000105.1:0-3669 GCA_050735855.1 Binatia bacterium | reverse complement strand
ATGCGGCGAAGTACTACACCGGCTTCCAGTTCGGTCACCGCCAGGTGATCGACTATTTCCGCCGCCATGCCGACGAGTACGACCTGCAGCTGCTGACGACGCGCAAGAGCAACCAACCCGACGTCTTCCTGCGCTTCTACGACGGCGTCCACCAGCCGCCGCGCAGCGACATCATGCCGCCCTACGAGCACGCCGAACGGATGCGCGTCGGCAGCGCCGAGAGCTACGAGCACTATCAGCCCCCCGGTCGGCCGCGGCTCTTCGCCGTGTTGCCCGAGGAAGTGCCGCTGTTCGCCGACGCCGAGATCAAGGAGCGGGTCGTCGCCCCCGACGGCAGCGCCGCGTTCATCATCGTCGCCGCCACCGCCCTGAAGGATTTCGTCTCGACCTGGCAGATCGGCGGGCCGCTGCCGGCCGACGACCAATCGGCGCCGCCGGACTGGACGCCCGATGCGCCGCCTGCCTCCAAGCGCTGGCGGCTCTACGAGTCGCCCGGCGCCGGCGTCGGCCTGAACGACTTCTTCACCCAGAACGCCGAGGACGCCTGCGCCTGGGCGGTCAACTTCGTCACCAGCGAGGTCGAGCGCGACATCGTGGTCCACGCCGGCTTCGACGACCGCGGCGAGGTCTGGATCAACGGCGCGCACGTCCCCCTGCGCGCCAGCAGCGACGACCCCGAGCGCTCGCTGGTCGACGCCGAGAGCGGCGCCGCCCGCCTGCGCGCCGGGAGCAATTCGGTCGTGGTGCGCACCTGCGAGACCATCGGCGACTGGCGATTCTATTTCCGCCTGGCCAACCCCGACGGCTCGCCCATCGCCGGCCTCGCCTGGGCCTACGGCCCCCAACTCGGCCCGTGAGGCGCCGCCGGCGTCAGGCGCCAACCGGGCGATTTGACAAGGGGTATCGCCCCCGTTAACAAGCGGTGTTTTGCGGCCGTACCGGCTGCCTCCAACTGGCTAGAAAACTAAATGGAAAACAGCCTGCTAGATCGCAAAACAGTCGCCGGCCTGACGGTGGAGCAGTGGCTCTACATCGTCGTGACGCTCATCGCGGTAGGGTTGCGCACCTACGATCTGGGTGTGCGGCCATACCACCACGACGAATCGATCCACGCCTTCTTCTCGTGGAAGATCCTGCAGAACGGCGTCGCCGAGTACAAATACGACCCCGTCTACCACGGGCCGCTGCTCTACTACTCCAGCGCCTTGGTCATGTGGCTGTTCGGCGACAGCGACTTCACCGGCCGCCTGAGCGCGGTGCTGTTCGGCATCGGCGTCGTCGGGTTCGCCTGGCCGCTGCGCCGCTACCTCGGGCGCTGGGGCGCCATCGCCTTCCTGCTGCTGGTCACCTTCTCGCCCACCTGGCTCTACTTCACCCGCTTCGTCCGCCACGACATCTATCTGGCCCTGTGCAACCTGGCGGCGGTCTATTTCGCTTTCCGGTTCACCGAGACCGGCAAGGCGAAGTATCTGTACATCGGCACCGCCTCGCTCGCCTTCGCCTTCACCAACAAAGAGGACATGTACCTCATGTCCCCGATCTTCATCGCCGCGCTGTTCGTCATGCTGCTGTGGGGCGTGGCGCGCGGCGAGCAGCGGCTCGGCGACGCGGTGAGCGAGAGCACCGGCCTGGTGCGGCGCAGCGTGGTACCGATCCTGACCTCGCTGGTGATCTTCGCCATCATCTGGCTGACGCTGTACACGTCGTTCGGCACCAACGCGAAGGAGTTCGAGTACTTCGGGCTCGCGCCGGTGCACGACGCGCTGGGCTACTGGCTCGGCCAGCAGGCGATCAAGCGCATCGGCGGCCCGTGGTACTACTACGTCCCCGAGCTCATCCTGTACGAGCCGATCATCACCTTCCCGTTCGTCGCCGCGGTGCTCGGCGCGATCGCGCAGAAACCGGCGCCGGATCGCTTCACGCGCTTTCTGGTCGTGTGGGGCGTCGGCACGGTGGCGATCTACGCCTGGGCGCAGGAGAAGGTGCCCTGGCTATTGATCCCGCAGCTGCTGCCGCTGACGCTGCTGGCGGCGCGCTGGTTCGGGCGGGTGATCGAATCGGGGGCGCTGAAGCGCCCCGCGCCGGCCCTCGCCACCGCGGTGGTCAGCGCCCTGACGCTGTGGACGATGGTCGAGTCGAACTTCCTCTACGACGCGCCGCGCCCCGACCAGGACCCCGCCCACCGGCGCGAGACCATGCTGTCGTACGTGCAGTCGACCTACGACATCAACAAGGTCATGGCGCGCATCGAGGAGGCGGGCAAGACACTCGGCACCGGGACCGAGACCCGGCTGGCGGTGACCGGCAATGCCACCTGGCCGTTCAGCTGGTACCTGCGGCACTACCCGGTGAACTGGGCCAACAACCTGCGCAACATCGACATGCCGGTGGTCATCGTCGACAAGGAAGTGGCGAAATCCAACGACGAGGTCATGCTCGAGACCTACGATCGCGTGCCGTTTCAGATCCGCGGCTGGTGGGAGCCCAACACGCCGACGCTGCCGCAGCTGGTGCGCTGGCTGTTCACCCGCGACGCCTGGAGCCCGCTCGGCTCCAGCGACGCGGTGCTGTACGTCCACAAGGATCTCAAGCCGGGCATGACGTTCTCGGCGCTGACCGTCAACCCGCCGCCGGCGGCGCGCGGCTACTCCAAGAACCCCGACACGCTGGCGGCCACCGCGGTGTGGGGCCAGGCGGGCAGCGGGCGCGGCGAGTTCAACGAGCCGCGCGGCCTGGCCACCGACGCGAGCGGCAACCTGTACGTCGCCGACACCAAGAACCACCGTATCCAGAAGTTCAGCCCGACCGGCGAGGTGCTCGCCATGTGGGGCGAGCAGGGCAGCGGGCCGGGGCAGTTCAAGGATCCGCACGGCATCGCCGTCGGGCCGGACGGCTCGGTCGTGGTCGCCGACACCTGGAACCACCGGGTGCAGAAGTTCGACCCCAACGGCAAGTTCATCAAGGAGTGGGCGGCCGATCCCGGCCTGTGGGGCCCGCGCGGCATCGCCGTCAACAAGGACGGCGTCGTCTATGTCACCGACACCGGCAACAAGCGCGTCGTGCAGTTCAGCAAGGACGGCGTGCAGATCGAATACTGGGGCGTCGACGGCTCCGCCCCGGGCCAGCTGATCGAGCCGGTGGGCATCGCCATCAACGACCGCAACGAGGTGGTGATCGCCGATACCGGCAACCGCCGCATCCAGATCTTCCTCGAAGACGGCACCTTCCAGAAGGAATGGCCGGTGTTCGGTTGGGAGGAGTTCTACACCGAGCCGTACATCGCCACGCACGGCGGCGACATCTGGGTCACCGACTCGTTCATGCACCGCTTCGCACGCTACGACGACGGCCAGCTGACCGGCGTCTGGGGCAAGTCCGGCAAGGGCAACGGCGAGTTCAACCGACCGATCGGCATCGCCCTGGCGCCCGATGGCACGGTCTACATCTCGGACACGCTCAACAACCGCATCCAGAAGTTCACGGTGCCGCCGGCGGCGGCGGCACCGGCGGCCGCGGCGGCGCCGTGAACGTCCAGGGCCTCGGGTGTGGTCCGCCGATCCGCTCGCGGGTCGGGACCCGGACGACATAGGCCATACGCCCTGGGCGCGGCGCCGCGGGCGCCTCACTTCTTGGGTTGCGTCGCGATGATCTTCTGGCGCAGGCGGAAGA
>JBOHWA010000104.1:0-7428 GCA_050735855.1 Binatia bacterium | reverse complement strand
GCCCCCGGCGCCGAGGGCCCGGCGCCCTCCAGCGCTGCGCGGCGTCAGCCGGGCAAGCCCACCAGCTGCGCGCTCGCCTCCCAGAGTCGGCGGGCGGCCGCGGCGTCCTGCGCCGCCGCCGACGGGCGCTTCTCGCGGCGTTTGGCGAAGTACTTGCCGGTGATGCCGGCCACCTCGGGCGCGCTGGCGAGATGGATGGAGGTGGCGGCGCCGTCGCTCGGGCGGCGGAAGAACGGGCGCAGCATGGCGATCAGGGCGCGCGCCCAGGCGCCGTTGTTCTGGCCGAGGCCGGTGGCGACCGCGCCGGGGTGCAGGGCGTTGACGGTGACGCCGCTGCCCGCGAGCCGGCGGGCGAGCTCGCTGGTGAACAGGATGTTGGCCAGCTTCGACTGGCCGTAGACGCGCATCGTCGCGTAGCGCTTGGTGGCGTTGAGGTCGTCGAAGTCGAGCGGCGCGAATTTGTGCGCCTCCGAGGCGACGTTGACGATGCGCGCCGGCGCGCTGGCGCGCAGGCGGTCGAGCAGCAGGTTGGTGAGCAGGAAGTAGGCGAGATGATTGACCGCGAAGGTGGTCTCGATGCCGTCGGCGGTCTCGCTGCGCGCGACGTTGACCACACCCGCGTTGTTGATCAGCACGTGCAGCGGCCGCCCGCTGGCGAGGAACTCGGCGGCGACGCGACGGATCTCCGCCTGGCGCGACAGATCGGCGAGCAGCAGCGTCGGGTCCACCGCGCCGGCGGCGCGCAGGTCGGCCAGCAGCACCTCGCCCTTCTGCCGATCGCGCGCCAGCACGACCAGCGTCGCGCCCATCGGCGCCAGCCCCAGCGCCGTCGCCCGGCCGATGCCCGAGGTCGCCCCGGTGATCAGACACGTCCTGCCGCTCATCGCTCCGCTCATCCGTTCCTCCGCTCACGCCGCGCGCAGGCCCGAGACGGGCACCCCGCCACCCCCGGCGCCGAGGGCCCGGCGCCCTCCAGGCGCGACGTCGGTCATCGCGCCTCCGGCACCGGCCGATCGCACAACCAGGCCTCGAGCATGGCGTTGACCGTCTCCGGCGCTTCCTGCTGCACCCAGTGCGAAACCCCGGGCAGGTAGCGCAGGGTCAGGTTGGGCACCCAGCGTTCGGTGCCGTAGGTAGTCTCCTTGCACAGGGCGATGTCCTCCTCGCCCCAGATCATCAGCGTCGGCGTGTCGATGGGCGGGTAGCCGAGCTTCGCCTGGCGCGCCGCACCACCGCCGCGCACCAGGGCGCGGTAGTAGTTGACCATGGCGGTCAGCCCGCCGGGCTGGGCGGCGCTGTCGCGGTAGACCTGCATCACGGCGTCGGGGAAGCGGCTCTGGTCGACCGCCGAGCTGCGGAAGGCCTCGCGGATGGCGCGGTAGTCGCGCGCCCGCATGACCGCCTCGGGCAGGCGCGGGATCTGAAAGAAGAGCGCGTACCAGGAACGTCGCAGCTGCTTCCAGGTGCGCATGACCGGCGCCATCGCGCCCGGGTGCGGCAGGTTCATCACCACCAGGCGCTCGAGTGGGCGGATGCGGCGCATGGCGAAATACCACGCGATGACGCCGCCCCAGTCGTGCGCGATGAGCAGCGTCGAGCGCGCGCCGGCGGCGTCGATCAGACCGCCGATGTCGGCCATCAGCTTCTCGATCGAGTACGCCCCGATGCCCAGCGGCCGTTCCGTGTCGCCGTAGCCGCGCAGGTCGGGCGCCCAGACGCGATAGCCGAGCCGCGCCAGCAGCGGCATCTGCTCGCGCCAGGAATACCAGTTCTCCGGAAAGCCATGCAGACACAGGGCCAGCCGCTCCCCTTCCCCACAGGTGGCGACGTGGAACCGCAGGCCGTTGGCCTGGACATACTGATGCGCGATGCCGGGCAGCTCGATCATCCGACGGACCTTATCGGAGCGGGCGCGGGGCGAGCAACGCACCCGGCGCGCGGCGCTCCGTCGGCGCCGGGGGTGGAGGCGGTGCTCGTCGCGAGCCCGGCGCCGAGGGCCCGGCGCCCTCCAGGTGTGCTCACGGCGAGCACTCTGCTTCGGCCGCCGGCAACCGGGAGGGCGCCGCTTGTCGGCGTGCTTCGGCAAGCTCAGCACCGACGGACGATCCCTCGTTCGCCCTGAGCCTGTCGCAGGGCGCCGACGAGCGGCGCCCTGCCGTCATGCCGCGGGCTTCAATCGCGTGCGGAAGAGCTCCAGCACGCGCTCCAGCGCGGCGCGCGTCGGGTGGCCTTCGCGGTCGACCAGGTCGGTGGTCAGCACCGAGTGCGCTGTGCGCGTCAGGCCGTGCGCATTGCCGGGGCCGGAATCGATCTCGATCGCTTCGAAGCCACCGCCGAGCTCGCGGCGCAGGGTGGCGAAGCGCTCGCCGGGGCACAGCGGATCGGCGGTGAAGCGCAGGCCGAGCACGCCGCAGCCGGCGGCGGCGCGCTGCTTGACGGTCGCCAGCGCCGCGTCGGAGAGGTGCAGCCCGGCGCGCCGCGCGCCGCCCAGACCGAACGGCAGCGACGGCTGGCTCAGCACCGGCGCCATCACCGCCTCGTCGACCATCAGCGCCAGCGCGAAGTTGCCGGTGATGCACATGCCGAGGGCGCCGACGCCGGGGCCGCCGCACTCCTGGTGCGCCCGCCGGCAGAGGGCGCGCAGCCACTCGGTGATCGGGCTCGCCTGGCGCGCGGCGAGCACGGCGAACTCGCGGCCGATGCAGGCGCGCGCCACCTGGCCGAGGACGTAGCCGTTGGAGATCGGCCGGCCGACCTCGCCGAACATGTGCGGCAGGTAGGCGCGAAAGCCGTCGTCGGCCACGCGCCGGGCGAACGCCGCCACCTGCGGCGTGATGCCGGGAATCTCGTGCATGATGACGACGCCGGGGCCGGCGCCGCGGGTGTACACCGTGCGCGCCGCGCCGGCGTGGGTGAACGAAAACGAATCGAACCCTGCGAGCGCCATGCGACTGCCTCCGCGCTTCCCATGCGCGATCGGCGGCGGCGGCGCAAACCGCGCGTCCGGGCGCTCAGGCGCGCGTCGGGTGCTCGATCGCCGGCTCGACCGGCGCCGGCCGCGGCACGACCGCCGTGCGCAGCGGGCGCGTGGTGACAAAGACGCCCACCAGGACCGCGACGCCGCCGAGGATCTGCGCCGCGACGATCGGCTCGTCGAGCAGCAGCGCCGACGCGACGGCGGTCAGCACCGGCACCAGATAGACGAAGACGACGGTGCGGCTGACGCCGACCGTGTGCACGCCGTTGAGGAAGAGCATCCCGGCCAGGACGGACGAGAGCAGCACCATGGCGGCGAGGGCCGCGACGGCCGCCGGCGACGCCTCCATCACCTGCCGCACCGGCTGCTCCGGCCCGGCCAGCGCGAACAGCGCCAGGCAGCCGAAGCTGTAGACCAACGTGTTGGTCACCGCGTGCGGCACGTGCGCGACGACGTTGCGCGAGGCGAGGTTGAAGGTCGCCCACAGCCCCGCGGCCGCGAGCGCCAGCAGATCGCCGCTGTGCGCCTCGCCGAGGCTGCGCAGCACGGCGAGATCGCCATGCGTGATGACCAGCGCCGCCCCGCACAGGGCGAGACCGATGCCGACCAGGCCGCGGCGGGTATAGGGCTCGCCGACCAGCGGCGCGAGCAGGAAGGTCAGCGCCGGGTTGAGCGCGATGAGCAACGAGGTATTGGTCGCGCTGGTGCGCTGCAGCGCGGCGAAGAACGCCCACGGATAGAGCACGCCGCCGCACACCACCATCACCGCCAGCGACGGCAACGCCGCGCGCAGGTTGGCCGAGCGCGACACCCGCCAGGCGAACGGCAGCAGCACCACCGCCGCCACCGCGTGCCGCCACGCCGCCGCCGACAGCGCACCGATCTCGAGCAGCACGACCTTGCCGAGGATGAACGCCGACGCCCAGGCGAGCGTCGTCACGCACAGCCCGGCGTAGGCCTTGCGCGTCGCTGGGATGCGCTGGAACCAGGCGCGCAGCTCGGACATGACGGTCGTCTATCACTCCCGGCGGGGGAGTGACGAGGTTGGCGATGGGACGACGGTGGAAAGCGGAGGGCGGAGGCGTCCCATACAGGGCAAGGGCAAGGGCTAGGGCTAGGGCTAGGGCTGGGGTCGAGCGTGAATGATCGAATACTCCGCCCCTCCAGGCCCTTGTGGGGCGGGGAGATGAAACGATTCAGTCTCGATCCTAGCCCGAGCCCTTGCCCGTGCCCTTGCCCTGAATGAGACAGCTCCGACTCCACTCACGATCGGAGGTGCCGGCTGAGGTCCCCCACCAGGTCGATGAACACCAGCCGGTCGGCAAAGCACCACCCGTCCGCCCCGCGCACGAACCGGTCGTGGTACCGCCCGGCGATGATCGGCTGCAGCGGCAGGTCGTCGACAGCCTGGAAGACGGTGTAGTACGAGCGCGCCGTGGCAGCGTCGGGCTCGAGCTCGATCACCAGGTTGGTGGTGACGTGCTTGGTGCGCGGCGTGCCGTCGGCGTGCAGAATGACGCGCGCGCGCAACACCGCGCCCAGGGCGTCGGCGCCGTCGTAGTGCCCGCCCTTGTCACTGCGGTACGTCGCGGCGCGAAACAGCGTCGCCAGCCCGTCGAGATCGCCCGCGTCGATGCGCTCCGCGTATGCGAAGATGAGCGCCTCGATGGCCGCGCGGTCGGTCACGGCAGCTCCGCCACCCGTTCCGGCATCCACGGCAGGTCCACCTGCGGCGGGCGGCCGGCGGGCTGGAAGGAGAGCAGGATGGCGCGGCGCTGGCGGTCCGAGGTGTTGGGGGTGGAGCGATGCAGCAGCAGCGCGGGGAGGAAGAGCAGCGCGCCGGCGGCCGCCTCGACCAACACTTCGCGGCTGGCGTCGAGGCGCTGCGGATCGGCGAGGAACCCGGTCGGCTCCTGCCGGTCGCGCGGCGCCGGGCCGGCGTGGTGCGAGCCGGGCAGGACGCGCAGGCCGCCGTTGGCGGCGAGGGCGTCGTCGAGGAAGAGGATGCCGGTGACGACCTCGTGGGCCTGCGCCGGGGTGCGCACGTACCAATACGGATAGTCCTGGTGCCAGGGGAACTCGGAGCCTTCGCGCGGCCGCTTGAGGTTCAGCTTGCAGGTGAACGGCGCGACCTGCGCGACACCGAGCATGGCGCGCGCCGGGTCGGTGAAGCGCGGGTCCTCCCACAGCGACGCGAAGCGCGGATCGAGGTGGGTGAACGGCTCGAGCAGACGGACGGCCGGTTCCTCCTCACGCCACTCCCACTGGATCGCCGTGTGCGATGAGAACTGGATGCGGCGGCCGTCGGGCAGGCGCAGCAGCGCCTGGCTCTCGGCCCGGCGGGCGCGCGCGACGATCCGCGCCACGACCTCCTCGACGGTATCGCGCAGCGCCTCCAGCTCGGCGGCGGCGAAGACCGCATGGCGCACCAGATAGCCATCGCGCTGGTAGGCGGTCACCTCGTCGTCGCTCAAGCGCATCGCCGCGGTTGTGGTCCGCGGGAGGGTCGCGAGTCAACCGTCGGGCGGCACCGTCGGGCGGCACCCCACCGCCCCCCAAGAGCGGGCGGGCCGCCCGCGCTCCCGGCGCGGCGCGCCGTGCCACTCGGCAGGGCGCGCAACCCGGCTCGCGAACTGAGGTAACCCGTTGGTTGGATGCACTGCCGCACGCGCTGGGAGCGCGGGCGGCCCGCCCGCTCCTGCGCGCCAGCGCCGCGAGGCCTCTCAAGGGGGGCAGCGACGCAGAGGACGCCGCTATGGAGCCGACCGGCCATTCCTCTTGGAAGCCGGCCGGCGGCGGACTAAAGGACGGGCAGCAAGGGGGCCGCATGCCACGCTACGCCTATGATCAGCTGACCTTCCTCGATAACTCCTTCCTCATCCTGGAAGGACCGAACAGTCCGATGCACATCGCCGGGATCGCCCACTTCACCGGCGGCCGATTGATCGGTGAGGACGGGGCCATCGACATCGATGCCCTGCGCGACTACGTCGCCTCGCGTCTGCACCTGATCCCGCGCTACCGCCAGAAGCTCATCGACGTCCCCCTGCAGGGGCGGCCGATCTGGGTCGACGACACCCACTTCAACATCCACTACCACGTCCGCCACACCGCCCTGCCCCGTCCGGGTGACGAGCGCCAGCTCAAGCGCCTGGCGGCGCGCATCATGGCGCAGCACCTCGATCGCTCGAAGCCGCTGTGGGAGATCTGGATCATCGAGGGCCTGGCCGGCGGCGAGCGCTTCGCCATGATCAGCAAGATCCATCACTGCATGGTCGACGGCGTGTCGAGCGTCGATCTGCTCAACGTCCTGCTGCAGCCCGAGCCGAGCGACGAGCTGCGCCCGGCGCCCGACTGGCTGCCGCGCCCGGCGCCGACGGTATTCGATCTCGCCGCCGAGACCGTCGACCACGTCGCGCGCCTGCCGCGTGAATTCGGCCGCTCGGTGCAGCAGGCGGTGCAGGACGCGCAGGATCCGCGCTCCGACCTGCGCGCCCGGGCGCGCGCGGTGCGCGACATGATCGGCGGCCTCGGCGGCGGCGTGCGCACCGTCTCGGCGACGCCGCTCAACAAGCCGATCGGACCGCACCGGCGCTTCGACTGGTACAACATGGCGTTGACCGACGTGAAGGCGGTGAAGAACGCCCTTGGCGGCACGCTCAACGACGTCGTTCTCGCCACCGTCAGCGGGGCGGTGCGGCGCTTCATGGAGCGCCATCGGGTCAACGTCGAGGGACTCGACTTCCGCGTCATGGCGCCGGTCAGCGTGCGCCACTCCGACGAGCGCGGCACGCTCGGCAACCGCGTCTCGGCCTGGATGGTGCCGCTGCCGCTGGCCGAGCGCGATGCGGTCGGCGCGCTGCACGCCATTCGCGAGACCACCAACGAGTTGAAGGACACCAAGTCGGCGCTCGGCGCCGAGGTGCTGGCCGAGGTCGGCGAGTGGACCCCGTCGACGCTGCTCTCGCTCGCCTCGCGCATGATGACGCGCGCCCTGCCCTTCAACCTGGTGGTCACCAACGTCCCCGGCCCGCAGGTGCCGCTCTATCTGCTCAGCGCGCGCATGCTCGACAACTACGGCCTGGTACCGCTGATCGACTACCTGTGCCTCGGCATCGTGCTGTTCAGCTACGACGGCCAGCTGTGCTGGGGCTTCACCTGCGATTGGGATCTGCTGCCCGATCTGCACGACTTCGTGCTCGACATCGAGGCGGCGTTCGGCGAGTTGCAGGACGCCGCCGGCCTGCTCGCCCCCCCGGCGATCGCCGCAGTCGCCAAGGGCAAGGCGAAGGCGAAGCCCAAAGCCCGCCGGCGCGCCCGCGTGGTGCGCGGCGCCGAGGGCGCGCGGCGCTAGCGCAGCAGCTGCGGGCGAACTTGCGACGAGCATCACCTCCACGCGCCGTCGACCTGGAGGGCGCCGCTCCGTCGGCGCCGTGCTCGCGGCGAGCACC
>JBOHWA010000103.1:0-4345 GCA_050735855.1 Binatia bacterium | reverse complement strand
GAGCTGCGCGACGGTCTGGCGCGCTTCGCGGCCGGCGCGCGCGACGCATCGCCACGGCCGCCCGCCGCGGCGCCGGACGATTACACGGCCGGCGGTCGCCGGTCGCGCTAGAGGAGAGACGTCATGGCGGCGATGACCCAGCTGGCCGACGACCCCACCGTGGTGCAGCGGATTCTCGACCACATCGACAACCGGACCACGGATCGCGGCGCCAGCACCTGGCGCGAGCCGGTCGAGCACTATCGCTCGGAGGCGCGCTTCGCGGCCGAGCGCGACCTGGTCCTGCGCCGCTACCCGACCGCGTTCTGTCCGTCGGCGGCGCTCCCCGATACGGGCTCCTACGTCGCCCGCGACGCCGCGGGGATCCCTATCCTCGCCGTGCGCGGTGGCGACGGAGTGGTACGCGCGTTTCGCAACGCCTGTCGCCATCGCGGTACGCAGCTGGTCGGTGGGGCGGGCTGCGAGAAGGCGTTCGTGTGCCGCTATCACGGCTGGACGTACGGCCTCGATGGGCGCCTGCGGCACGTGCCCGACGCGGACGGGTTTCCGGGCCTCGACAAGGACGCGCGCGGGCTGGTGGCCGTCGAGACCGCCGAGGCCCAGGGCATCGTGTTCGTCTGCCAGGACGGGCCGGCGCTGGCCGACGCGCAGCTGGACAGCCTGCCGCCGCTGATCGCGCCGAACTACCGATTGGTCGCCACCAGCGAGGGCGACGTCGCGGCCAACTGGAAGATCGCCGCGGAAGGATTCCTCGAGGGCTATCATATCCGCTCGACCCACGCGGGGACGTTCTACCCGGTGCAGTTCGACAACCTGAACGTCGTCGAACAGTTCGGAAGCAACAGCCGCATCGCGTTCCCCTTCCGCGCCATAACCAAGCTGCGCGCGGTGGCGCCGGCGGAGCGCTCGGCGGACGGCAAGCTGACGTATGTCTACCACCTCTTCCCGAATGTCATGGTGGCGACGTTTCCGGGCCGCATCTTTCTGGTCGTGCTCGAGCCGCTCAGCCTGGAGCGCACGCGCTTCGTCACCTATGCGCTGACCGACCGCGCGCCGCAGGAGGTCGAGGCCCTCTCATTTCTGCAGCGCGCCAGCGAACTGGTCGACGCCGGCGCCGCCGAGGATCGCGAGGTGGTCTGCGCCATTCAGCGCAGCCTGGCCAGCGGCGCCAACGAGTTCTTCGAGTTCGGCCTGTTCGAGGCGGCGATCGTTCACTTCCACCGCACGCTCGGGGCGATGCTCGACGCCGCGCGTGCCGACAAGGCGGCGGGCTGAGATGGCCCCGGCGGCGCGCACACCCCGGCGCAAGCCCCGCTCGGTCAAGCGGCGCCGGGACCGTGCAGCGGTGCCGCTGGCCGGCACCACACGCGAGCGCCTGGTCGCCGCGGCGCGCAGCCTGCTCGAGGAGGGTGGCTACGCGGCGGCGTCGGTGCAGGCCATCGCCGACCGCGTTGGCGTCTCGGCCGGGGCGATGTACCGGCACTACCCCTCAAAGGCCGAGCTCTTCGTCGAAGTCTTCCGCGACGCGGCCAAACGCGACCTCACCGCGGTCGACGAGGCGGCCGCCTCCGGCGGATGCATCGCGCGCCTCGAGGCGGCGGTCGCGGCGCATGCCAGGCGCGCGCTGCGCCGCCGCCGCCTGGCGTGGGCGCTGCTCTACGAACCGGTCGATCCCCTGGTGGACGCCGAGCGTCTGGTCTATCGGCGCACCTACTGCCGGCACATGGCCGGGCTGCTGCGCCAGGCCATCGCGGCGGGTGAGATCCCCGATCAGAACGTCGAGCTCAGCGCCGCGGCGCTGGTCGGCGCCATCGCCGAATCGCTGGTCGGCCCGTTGTCGCCCGTCGCCGGGCAGATCGCGGCGGAGGAGGAGATCGTCGCGACGCTGGTGCGCTTCTGCCGGCGCAGCATCGGCGCGACGGACAGCGCGGCGCTGCGCAGCGTGGCGCGGCGACGACGCGCCAAGGGGTAATGCACCCCCGGGGGCGGCGCGGGTCAGGCGCGTTCGTCGAACGGTGAGCTGGTCACTGCCGCGTCTGCAGCAGGTAGCGCACGAAGAGCACGACGTAGAGCAGGTCGACGGCGACCAGCACGGGCAGCGGCCACGCGATGGCCCCTGAGAGCCAGGGCGAGACGGCGCTGGCGACCGCGAGCAGCTTGCCGATCGCGCCCAGCGCGATGAACGGCCGATATGTGACGGGGTCCAGCGCGACGCGCAGGTAGGCGTAGCCGAAGAGCGCGATGAAGCCGCCGGTGAGGTTGACGAGCACCAGGTTGGTGCCCTCGATTGGATCGAGCTGTAGCAGCGGCGCCAGCGACGGCCGCAGCAGCAACAGCCCGGCGGCGACGAAGAAGTTGAAGGCGGCGGCGCTGCCGAACAACAGGCGCGGGTTGGATGTCATGCGTCTCCCCTCAGTCAGATGATCGTGCGCGGGCGGTCTGGCGTCTTCAGTTCAACGGTAACGTCTTCGGGTACGGCAGGCGGACGAGACCCGTGTGGGCGGGATCGAACGGGGTGAGATAGACCCCGTCGGGTCCCGGCACGGCGGAGGCGATGTTGGCCACCAGCGGGCCGTCGTAGCTGGCGGCATAGACCGGCGTCCGGCCGTCCGGGCTGAGCACGAGAACGCCGGTGCGCCGGGATTGCGGCACCCGGTCGAGCGGCAGGCGGAGAAAGAGCGGCTTGAGCCAGGCGTTGGCGTGCAGCCAGGTCAGCAGGCCGCTGCGTTCCTTGAGCAAGCCGGCCCAGATGCGGCCGTCGCGATCGCGGTCGAGGCCGTCGGGCATGCCGGTGATGCCGTCGAGGACCACCTGGGCGCTGCCTGCCTGCGGTCCGGCGAGGACGAAGCGGGTCAGGCGGAAGTGTGGCGTCTGGCTGACCAGGACGGAGCGCTCGCGCGGCTCATCGGGATGCAGATCGTAGAGCACCCCGTCGATGAAGTTGAATCCCTCGGCGATCAAGCGGGTGGTGCCGCGGTCGAGGTCGTGGCGCCACAAGCGGCCGTTGCGCGCCAGCGACACCGCCTCGGGTATCGTCCCGCCACCCATCGAGGCGCCCTCGTAGGCGAAGGGCTCGGAGAAGTAGATGCGCCGGCCGTCCTCGGACAGCTCGAGGTCGTTGCAGAAGGCGAGCGGGCGAGTCGGCGTGCTGCCGCCCGGCGTGAACTCCGGCGCGGCGGGATCGGCGTCCGCGTAGACGACGGGATGATCGCGATCGATTTCGGTGGCGGGCACGCGCAGCACGACGGGTTCGATGGTGCGCGTGTCGATGGTCAAGCGATAGAGCCCCACCGCCTCGCTGTCGGGATAGGTCTGGCCGTGCAAGCGCGAGGCGCAGAAGTAGAGATGTGACGGATCGCCGGGCACCTCGTGCATGCCGGAGGGCATCAGTGGGGGATCGACGAAGGGCTCGGCCGCCTGCGTGGCGAGGTCGATCATCCAGATGCGCCCGTCCATCGCCGTGGCGAGGCCCCGTCGACCATCGGCGAGGAAGACGATGTCGTCATGGCCCGGGAGGGCCGAGGGAAGGACCGCGAGCGACGCAGCGAACTCGTCGGACCGATCCACCGCCGCCATCGCCCGTGACGTGGCGTCGTCGAACACCACGGGGCCGCTGACGACGATCTCCCGCCGCGGCGCCGCCGCCACCCACCACAGCGCGAGCAATCCGCCGCCGACGATGATCGGTGCGATCCTCATTCTCGATCCCCAGGTCGGACGAGCGCCCTGCGCGGTGCGGAAGACGCCCAGGTGGTCAGCGCACGTTCAGGCCAGGCTGAGACCGCCGTCGACCAGCACGATCTCGCCGGTCATGTAGCGCGAGATGACGACGCCATATATCGCGTCGGCGATGTCCGCCGCGCTGGCGGAGCGGCCGAGCGGCGCCTGGCGGGCGACGTGCTCGTGCAGCGGGCCCCAGTCCTGCGTCCATGGCGTCTGCACCAGGCCGGGCGCCACGGCGTTGATCCGCACCGGACCGCAGACGCGCGCCAGCAGGTGGGTGAGGTGGTTGATCGCCGCCTTCGACACGGCGTACGGAATCGAGCTGCCGGTCGGGCGGAGACCGGCGAGCGAGGTGACGTTGACGACCACCGCGGACGGACTCTGGCGCAGGTGGGGCAGGGCGGCGCGCGTCATGTACCAGGTGCCGAGCAGGTTGGTGTCGAGGATGCGGCGAAAGATCTCGTCGGTGACGGCGTCGAGATCGGCGTGCGGGATGACCTGCGTCGTGCCGGCGTTGTTGATCAGGATGTCGAGCCGCCCGCAACGCTCGATGGTCGCGGCGATCAGCCGCTGGCACTGCGCCTCGTCGGCGATGCTGGCCTGGATGTAGCAGGCACCTGGC
>JBOHWA010000102.1:0-1979 GCA_050735855.1 Binatia bacterium | reverse complement strand
GGCGACGGTCGCGTCGCCGACCGGGCAGGTGCGCAGCGCCCGCGCCGGCGCGGGATTGGCTGCAACCGGCGCCGCGATCGGCTCGGCCGCGGGTGGCGCGACCGCCGGGGCGCTGACCAGGTCGACGTCGCTGACCCGGTTGCTGCTGTCGAGCTCGATCTGCACCCACTGGTTGTTGTACGGCCGGATGTCGAAGCCCGGCGCCGCGGTATAGGTCTGCGTATCGCCGGCGAACGTGAAGGTGCCGCGCTCCCCGTCCTGCACGAGCAACTGACCGCGCACGGTCGAGACGCCGCTGACCACTGGCTCGACGCGCACCGGCGCCTCGGTGATCTGCGTCACCCGCCCGCCGGAGCCCAGCTCGATCTGCACGTTCTTGCCATCGAGCTCGTCGAGCGGCGTGCCCGCCGGGGCGGTGTAGCTGCCCTCGTGCCCGATCAAGCGGAAGCGGTGCTTCGCCCCCTCGAGTACCACCAGCTCTCCGCTCAAGACCCCTTCGGCCGGCGCCGAGGTCGGGAACCACAGGGCGAGAGCAGAACACAACCCAAGCGCGACCAGAGCAATGCGTATTGATTTCATCGGAGTTCCTCCTTGGCTTCGTGCTTGCGCAAGCTGTGTGCCAGTATGATTTTCGATCAAGCTGATCACCCTTCGCACATCGTGCAGGGTCCTTCCTACAACGATTGCACAACTTACAAACCTCACCTTGATGTGACACAAGATTTTCACCACAGAGGCACAGAGACACGGAGAGAGAAGGCGGGGATGGATCTACGCACCTTGCCTGAACCTCATCGTTGATGAACTTGGGTAAGAGGCTTCGTCGCCGCGGGCTTGCGGTGCCGTCTCTGTGTCTCTGTGCCTCTGTGATGAGTTCTTTCGTCACATCAAGGTTAGGAGTCGAACCACAGCATCGAGACGGGAGTTGACTTGGCATCGGCGAGCCAGTTTGAAGCAGATATGCACGGCACCAGCATCGATCACCTGCCGCTCGATACGCGCTTCACGCTCGGGCCGGCGATCACGCCCGAGCAGCGCGCCTTCCTCGACCGCCACGGCTTCGTCCTGTTCGCCGGCGTCGCGACGCCGGCCGAGGTGGAGATGATCGGGCGCGAGATCGAAGCGGTCGAGCGCCGCTGGCTGAGCGAGGGGCGCACGCGCGTCTTCGGCATCCCGCTGTTCGTCGGCCGCGACCACGAGAACCGGCCGTTCATTCAGCGCCTGGCCTTCACCTCGATGTTCTCCGAGCCGCTCAAGGACTTCGTGCACGATGCGCGCTTCGCGCCCATTCGCGAGCTGATCGGCGCCGGCGCGCGCGTCGGCGACGCCGAGAAGGACGGCGTGGTGGTCAACCGCTATCTCAACGTCCCCGGCAGCGTGCACCCGCGCCTCGGCTGGCACACCGACGGTCTGCGCGATCTGTTCTACGGCCGCATGCCGCAGCAGATGCTGAACATCGGCCTGCACCTCGACCGCTGCCGGGCGGAGAACGGCGGCCTGCGGCTGCTGCCCGGCACGCACAACCAGGGCTTCCTCTCGATGTGCTTCCGCAAGCCGTACTTCGTCGCGCACAAGCCCGACCCCGACGAGATCTGCGTCGAGACCGAGCCCGGCGACCTGACCGTGCACGACGGCCGCCTGTGGCACCGCGTCGCGCGCTCGAACCTGACCGGCGCCGCCAGCCTGCGCCGCTCGATGTACCTGCCCTACCTCACCGGTCCCTACGAACCGAAGAGCGACGAGAGCACCACCCCGGCCTACCACAAGGTCGGCGAGTGGCTGCGCGGCCGCCGCGCGGCGTAGACGGGCGCTGTCACCACTGGAGGGCGCCGGGCCCTCGGCGCCGGGGGCGGTTGGGCGGGGCGCCCGGCAGATGCTCGGCGACGATGCTCGGGCCGTGCCCGTCGCATCCAGCGCGGCACGACCGCCCATCAGCCCCGCCCCCGGCGCCGAGGGACCGGCGCCCTCCAATGTGCTAC
>JBOHWA010000101.1:0-2495 GCA_050735855.1 Binatia bacterium | reverse complement strand
CGGCTTTGCCCAGAAAAGAAAACGCAAACCACGGATTGAGCGGATACGAGCCGATCACACGGATTTTCTGAGGGGTCCCTCCGTGAAATCCGTCAATCCGCGCAATCCGTGGTCGGCTTTTCGCTTTTATGGGCAAAGCCCCGTCTCCCATCTCCCATCCGCTCCTTGGTGTCCCCGCCCCAAGCTGGTAGTCCTAGTCCCCTCGGAGGTCCCATGCCCTACGCCGAAGGCCGCGTCGTGCACGACGCCGATTCGCACATCATGGAAACGCCGCAGTGGTTCGAGCCGTACGCCGAGCCGCACGTGCGGGCGCGCATGAATCGGGTCTACGTCAGCACCGTCAAGCCGGGTGAGGAGCACTTCATCGACACGCTGCGCCAGCGGCGCCTCGATCCCGCCGATCGCGACGCCGCCGATGCCGAGATCATGTTGCGCAAGAACTGGAGCGCCATGGGCTCGTTTGTGCGCGACGACCGGCCGCGCGCCCTCGATCTGCTCGGCTTCTCCAGCCAGCTGGTCTTCAACACCTTCTTCAGCAACTACCTGGTGCGCGTCGAGCACGGCGGCGACGCCGAGCTGACCTACGGCGTGGCGCGGGCCCACAACCGCGCCATGGTGGATTTCTGCTCGGTCGACCGCCGTCTGCTGCCGGTCGGCTACGTGCCGCTGGCCGACTTCGCGCGCGCCGCCGGGCTGGCGCAGGAGGCCATCGCCAGCGGCTGCAAGGCGTTGATGGTCGCCTCGGCGTGTCCGCCCGGGCACTCGCCGAGCCACACCGGCCTGTTCCCGGTCTGGGCCGCGGCGCAAGAGGCCGGCGTGCCGATCGTCTTCCACGTCGGCGGCGGCGGACGCCTGCTCGACCCGAGCTACTTCAACAACGGGCTGCCGGCGGTGACCGACTTCCACGGCGGCGCCGAGAACTTCCGCTCGGTCGACTACATGGCGATTCCGTTCCCGCCGATGCAGACGCTGGCGACGATGATCTTCGACCGCGTCCTCGACCACTTCCCGCGCCTCAGGATCGGCGTCATCGAGCAGGGCGCCGTGTGGCTGCCGAGTTGGATGCGGCAGATGGAATCGGCGCTCGAGGCGTTCGCCAAGAGCGAGGAGCGGCTGCGCGCGCTGCAGCTGCGCCCGAGCGACTACGTGCGGCGCCAGATCCGCGTCACGCCCTATCCGAGCGAGCCGGTGGGATGGATCATCGCCCAGGCGGGCGACGAGGTGTGCCTGTTCTCCTCCGACTATCCGCATGTCGAAGGCGGGCGTCACCCGATCAGGCGCTTCGAAGCCAGCCTCGGCGACTGTGGCGACGTCGTGCGGCAGCGCTTCTACTGCGACAACTTCGTCGACTTGATGGGCCCGGCGCTCGACGGCTGCCGGTGAGGGGACGCTGCGCCGCGCGGACGGGACCATCCGGCGCGCGGCTCGACGCGCTGCAACAAAGCGGTCCAGCGCGGCATCTCCCAGAGCTGATGCGACGATTGATCCCGGCTGCCGCTGCGGCGTTGGCCATGCTGCTGTCCAGCTCGGCGAGTTGGGCCCTGTGCGTCGGCGACTGCAACGTCAACGACCGCGTCGCCGTCAACGAGTTGATCCTCGGCGTCAACATCGCGCTCGGCAGCAACGCACTCGAGCAGTGCTCGCCGTGTGACGCCAACGGCAACGGGGCCGTCGCGGTCGGCGAGCTGATCCAGGCGGTGAACAACGCCCTGTTTGGCTGCGGGGATGGCCCCACCGCCACGCCGACGCCGGTGATCGCCACGGCGACGCCGACCATCACCAATACGCCGTCGAACGGGCCGCGCATCGTCTTCTTCGGCGTCACCAACGCCGACGATTCGCTCGCCTCACCGAGTGGCGAAGGGCCGGGCGGGGTGCCGATCTATGAGCGGCCGTTTGGCTTCAGCTTCTCGCTGCTCATCGAAGCGAAGCCTGGCCCGTCGGGGTTGGCTCCCGGGTTGGACACGTTCGTCGAGGGTGGCGTCCCCGACCTGCAGGTGCAGGTGACGCGCGCGCTCGGTGACGGCAGCAGCGCGGTGTGCGACGTCGAATTGCCCAACTACGGCGGCGTGCCGGGCATTGATCCACCCCGTCTCGACGAGCCGGCGCAGATCGCCGACGCGTTGAACGATCTCGGCTGCCGCTTCATCGATGGCGTCGGCGACCCGAGCGCGCGAGCGTGCGACGGCGGCTGCGTACGCTTCGACAGCGGCCAGTACGGGTGCGCGGTCGACGATACGGTCGGCGTGCGGCAGTACTGTGCGCCGGTTCCCCAACCGATGGCGTTTCCCTCCGGCGACACCCTGGTCACCGCGCGCCTGCGCGACCCCGACGACAACCTCGGCGACCCGGCCCGGATCATCGTGCGCATCTCGTCGCCGTGACGGCGACGCGCTGGCTCTCGCCAGCACGCCCTTCGACAAGCTCAGGGCGAACGGAATTTCCGAGTCCGGTCGGGAGGGGCATCCGTTCGTGCTGAGCCTGTCGAAGCACAG
>JBOHWA010000100.1:0-4279 GCA_050735855.1 Binatia bacterium | reverse complement strand
GCTGAAGACGGCGAAGATCGAGATTCGCGACGGGCAGGTCCATTTCGCCCAGGGCGAGGCCGGGCTCGGCTTCAACATGGTGCGCGCCAAGCGCACCATCGGCAACGTCGTCGAGTACTCGAACCGCGCCCTGGTGATCTCCGGCTTCCGCCTCATCGCGCTGGACTCGCTGGAGATCGAGCCGTCGTCGATCGGGAACTTCGCGGCCAGTGCCGCTTCGGATCTGATCACCCGGGCGACCGGCAAGGAGCTGCCGAACCCGCCGATGATCCTGTTCTCGGAAGGCCCGTGCGACGACCGCCTGAGCCCAATCGGCCGCACCGGCAGCGTGGTGGTGAAGTCGATCAAGCTCGCCTTCCTGCAGGGGCTGATCAGCGACGTCGACCTGATGGCCGGCGTCGAACAGGGCATCGGCGCACTGCCGGGCAAGCATCCGCTGGCGAAGCTGGCCAAGGCGATCGGCCGCAAGGCGGCGCCCTACGTCGCCAGCCAGTTCCTCGATTTCGAGGTCAGCTCCGAGGCGGCGGGCGATTCCGAGGAGGAGGGCGGCCCGCCGGTGACGATGGACGCTGTCATCGAGGTCACCGACTCGTTCAGCCGCGGCGCGCCCTTCTTCAAGGGGATCGTCACGGCCCGCACGCCGGGCGTGTCCGCCGTGCAGGCGACCCTGAATCTCGGCAAATGCCTCGGCAAGGCGAGCGACGCCATAATGGTCCTGGTCGGCCCGCGGCTCGAAAAGCAGCAGATTCGCAACGAGCAGGGCCGCATCGAGGAACCGTTGCGCCTCGGCGTCAATCAGGAGCGCACGGCGAGCGTCGTCGGCCTGGTCAACTTCGTGCGCGACGGCGAGGAGCCACACGAGATCAGCTTCGATCTCGTCAACATCCTTCCGGACAGGGTCGGCGAGATCAAAAAGTTCATCGAGAAGTGGATCCCGGGCGGCAAGAAGTTCGTCGAGGGCATCAACCTGCCGGTCGATCTGGTGGTGCCGAGCGGCGCCGAGATCGGCGACAGCGGTCTGTACGAAGCCGGCACCAACTACTTCCGCTTCAAGTTCACCTACAACCCGTTCGTCCCGTCGATCACCATCAACGAGAGCCAGCTGCAGACGACGATTCCGAACCTACCGGTGGTGACCAAGTGGACGGTGCCGGTCCCGCCCAATCCGCCGCAACCGGTGGCGAGCGTTGACCAGAGCGCGGGCATCCTCAACGGCATCAAGCGCGGTAACGGCCAGCTGCAGGTCGACGTCTGCCTGCCGTTCCTGACCAATCAGTTCAGTAGCGACACCAACGGCATCGTCGTCGAGGGCGACGACATGCTGGTCACCGGCATCAAGTTCGACGACCGCAACGGCAACGGCCAGCTCGACCCGACCGAGCCCGGCCTGCCGGGCTGGACGATCGAGGTGCTGAGCGGCATCGGCAACCTCATCGGCAGCGACGTCACCGGCGCCGACGGCAGCTACACCGTCCGCGTGACGCCCGAGCAACTGCCGGTCGGCCTCAACACCTTCGGCATCCGCGAGCAGCCGCGCAGCGGTTGGACGGCGACCGGCCCCGCCAGCGGTCGCTACGACGGCCTGCCGATCAAGCTCGGCTACTGGGTGAGTCGCGACTTCGGCAACTTCCAGGACGTCGTCGTGCAGGGCGTGAAGTTCAACGACGCCAACAGCAATGGCGTGCGCGACGGCGGCGAGCCCGGGCTCGGCGGCTGGCAGATCGAGCTCACCGACTCACGCGGCAGCGTGCGCCAGGCGACGACCGCGGGCGACGGCAGCTACGCCTTCCGGCTGCCCTTCGCGGCGGTGAACGGCAGCGGCGCGCTGAGCATCCGCGAGGTCCAGCAGGCCGGCTGGCATGCGACCTTCCCCGCCGGCGGCGCGCTCGAGCTGTTCCCCGCCGGCACCGCGCCCGAGAGCGGTGTCGAGCTGAACGTCGGCTTCGGCAACCAGCTCGACGCCGAGGCCAGCACGCCGACCGTCACCACCACCCACACCACGACCGCGACGCCGACGCCGACCGACGACGAGGGCGAGGACAGCACGCCGACGCCGACCGAAACGACGCTGCCCGATGGCATCATCGCCGGCCACAAGTTCGAGGACCTGAACGGCAACGGCGTGCGCGACGGCCGCGAGCCCGGCATCGGCGGCTGGATCATCTTCCTCGACGACGGCAACGACACGCTCGACAATCCGACCAGCGGCGACGGCATCTGCGACACGTTCGCGCTCGATCCCTGCGTCGTCACGACCGCCAGCGGCGAATACGGCTTCCCGGCCGACGAGGAAGGGACGTACGACGTGCGCGAGGTGCAGCGCCCCGGCTGGCGCCAGACCACGGCCAACCCGCCGACGGTGGTGGTGACCGAGGTGGGGCAGTCGTTTGGCGGCCTCGACTTCGGCAACCAACGCACCGCCACCGACGTCACCGGCGATTGCAACGGCAACCGGTCGATCGCCATCAACGAGCTGATCACCGGCGTCAGCATCGCGCTCGGCCTGCGCGACCTGGCGCAGTGCGCCGCCTTCGACCGCAACGGCAACAGCCGCGTGACGATCGACGAGCTGCTGCGCGCCGTCGGCTACGCCCTCAACGGCGTGCCGACGCCGCTGCCGACGCCGACCGCATCCGCGACCGCGCCGCCGACCGTCACGCCGCGTCCGCCCGCCACCCCATCGGCGTCGCCGATCCTGCTGACGCCGACCGCGACACGGACCGCGATTGCGACCAGCACGGCGACCGCGCCGCCGGGCGCGACCGCAACATCGACCGTCACCGGCACGCCGTCGCCCTCGCCGACATCGCCGCCCACGCCATCCGCGACTCGCACCAGCACCCGCACCGCGACGCCCACCGCCACCGCGGCGCCCGAGTCGGCGCCCGAGATCACCGACATCAACTGCAACGGCTTCACCGGCTGCGTGCTGGCGCTGGACGAGCCGTTCACCATCGAGTTCAGCTTCGAGGACGCCGACGGCGACGCCGCGTCCTGGGAGATGATCGCCGAGCGCGACGACGGCGAGATCTTCGAGATCATCGGCGGCTCCTATGCCCTGCCGTTCGCCTTCGGGACCACGAGCGTGCCGTTCGACGACGGCTTCACCTGCGCCGGCGACAACTGCACCGCGACCGACTGGTTCTTCATCGTCGTCGTCACCGATCTCGCCGGCAACGCCAGCGTGCCGGCCAGCGTCGCGGTCAGCGTCCTCGGCAGCGGCGAGGGCTGACCGCCCACGATCGCCTCGGGTACCACCGCTGTCCGGGCACCAGGCGTATTGCCGTGGGGCGGCGGGCTGAGGCATGAAGGCAAGCGCAGTCGACATCCGTCGGCTGCCCACAGCCGTCAACGGGAGGAGACACAATGTTCAGTCATGTCATGGTGGGGTCCAACGACCTCGCGGCATCCAAGAAGTTCTACGACGCCGTGATGGGCACGCTCGGCATCGCGCCGGGGTTCACCGACGACAAGGGACGCATCTTCTACATGTCGTCCACCGGCGCCTTCGCCGTGACGAAGCCGATCAATGGCGCGCCGGCCTCCGTCGCCAATGGTGGCACGATCGGCTTCGTCGTCGCGGATCCGGCCACCGCGGACGCCTGGCACGCGGCCGGCGTCGCCAACGGCGGCACCACCTGCGAGGAGCCCCCGGGCGTGCGCGAAGGCGGCTTGGGGAAGATGTACCTCGCCTACCTGCGCGACCCGTCCGGCAACAAGCTCTGCGCCCTGCATCGCATGGGCTGAGCGCGTTGGGCTTCGCTCGACCCCCCTTCGCCACCGCGCGGAGGGGGGTCGAACAGCGCGACGACCGAGACGCGGGCGACCACTGGCGCGAGAGCGCTCAGGTGGTGTCCGGTACGCGCAGCGACGTCAGGTGCCGCAGAAGGTCTTGTAGCGTGCCGTGACCTCGCGCGGCGCGGGCTCGGCGTAGCGTTCCCAGCCGGGCCGCTGGTCGAAGGGATGGGTGATCGCCGCCAGCAGTGCCTCGAACGGCGCCAGGTCAGCGGCCGCCGAGGCGGCGGCGAGCGCTGCCTCGACGTGGTGATTGCGCGGGATGTACAGCGGGTTGACGCGCTGCATGGCGGCGCACCGCGCACCGCCGGCACGCGGCTCCCGCTTGGCGCGCTGGCGCCAGCGCTCCAACCAGGCTGCAGGCGCGGCCGGATCCGCGAACAGCGCAGCGAGCGGGCGCTCGTCGCCCGCGGCGGCGTCGCCCAGCCGGCGCCAGGCCGACGTGAAATCGACCGCGTGTTCCTGCAGCAGCGCCAACCAGTCG
>JBOHWA010000099.1:0-2674 GCA_050735855.1 Binatia bacterium | reverse complement strand
CTCGGCGCCGTGCTCGCCGCGCGCACCGCGGTTGGGTTCAGCCCGGCGCCGAGGGCCCGGCGCCCTCCACCGCCGGCTGCGTGACTCACCGCGAGGCTGACCTGAGCCTCAAACTGAGCTACGCGGGCCAGTGGTCGGCGAGGAATTCCGCCACGATGGTGTTGAACGCCTGTGGCGCTTCGAAGTACGGCGAGTGGCCGACGCCGGCGATCTCGCGGAAGTGGGCGCCGGGTAGGGTCGCGGCCACCTCGCGCAGGACGGCGGGGGCGAAGAGCAGGTCGCCGCTGCCGCCGATCAACAGGGTGGGGACGGCGTAGCGGGCCAACCGCGCCGGGTCGATGCTGAGCTCCTGCAACGCCAGCCGCGCCAATCCGCCGGGAGGGTTGAGGCCGGCGAGCTGCGCATAGAGGAAGCCGCGCGCCGCATCGCGGGTGAAGATATCGGCTGCCAATGCCGGGTGCGGTTGGTTCCACGCCGGCGCGCTCAGCGCCCCGGCGGCGGCCGCCGCGCTGCCGATCGCCAGCAGGGCCGCCATGACGCCGGGGGTGACGATGCCGGCCGGCGTGCCGGACAGCACCAGCGCGGCGACCCGCTCGGGCTGCGCGAGGGTGAAGTGCAGACCGGTCCAGCCGCCCATCGATTGGCAGACGAGCGCGCAGCGGCCGATCTCGGCATGGTCGAGCACGGCGGCGAGGTCGTCGGCGAAGTGGCGCGCCTGCTCGTGCCCCGGCTCGCACGGTGAGCGGCCGAAGCCGCGGTGATCGAGGGTGACGACGCGATAGCGTGCCGCGAACACCGGCACCTGCTGCCACCACACCAGCGTGTTGCCGCCGGCGCCGTGCGCCAGGACCAGCGGCGGGCCGTCGCCGTAGCTCTCGTAGTGGATCGCCGCGTGCGGGCGTTCGATCAGCGGCATACGGCGGCGGGTCAGTGCGCCGCGGTGGGGATGACCAGCACCGGGCAGGTGGCGTGGTGCAGCACCCCTTCGCTGATGCTGCCGAGCAGCGCCCGGCGCAGGGCCCCGTGGCCGCGCGAGCCGAGCACGATCAGGTCGGCGTGCAGGCGCGCCGCCTCGTGCAGGATGGTGTCGCGCGTCGCGCCCTGCACCTGTAGCCCGGTGGCCTCGATGCCGCGCGCGCGCAACGTGTCGGCATGTTCCTGCAACTGGCGGTGCTCGCTGCGCAGCTCGCGCGCCACCTGGTCGCGCACGTTCTGCGGCCCGGTCTCGTAGCCGACGAAATCCGGATCGGGCGCCGCGACGTGCAACAGCCAGAGCGTGGCCTTGAACGCCAGCGCCATCTCGGCCGCGTGTTCGACCACCGCCGCCGTCACCGGCGAAAAATCGATCGGCACCAGTATCGTTTTCATCGTCGCCCGCATCAGCGGCCGGCGCCGCGCGCTGTGCGTCGCCTAACGCGACACGCACAGCGCACAACGCTCGACGGTCAGTTCCGCGAGCTGAAGATCCGCAGCAGGTACCAGAACAGCAGCGCGACGGACGAGAACAGCTGCAGCGCGGCGGCCACATAGCGGTCCTCGGGGAAGTTGTTGATCACGTTCGAGGTGTCGTAGAGGATCGCCGCGCCGGCGAAGCCGACCATGGCGACCGAGAACCAGGTGCCGAGCTGCAGGCCGAAGAGCACCGCGCCGACGATCGCCAGCAGCGCGACCACGCCGGCCCACTTCAGCAGCGCGCCGAGGAAGGTAAAATCCTTGCGCGTGGTGAAGGCGATGGCGGTCAGACCGGCAAAGCCGATCACCGTCATGATGCCCGCGCTCTGGATGGCGCCTGGCGCGACGGCGTTGGCGATGTACAGCATCGGCACGAAGATCACCGCCTGGGCGGCGACGAAGCCGCCCAGGGCCACATACTGCATGGGCCGTGAGGCGCTGCTGGTCGCCACCGAGCTGGCCATCCAACTCACCACCATGAAGCCGCCGAGGATCAGCAGCCAGTTGGTGCTGAGCATGGCCTGGGCCATGGTGTCGGCCCACCCGCTCTCGAAGAAGTACACCTGGATGAGCAGGAAGAGGGCGATGGCGCCGAGCAGGTGGGTGTAGGTCTTGGCGATGAACTCGGCCCGTGTGGTGACCCCGGTCGACACCGGGCGAGTCTGATCTCCGTAGTAAGTCTGGCTCATGCGGACCTCCTCGTGATGCCGGCAGTGTAGCAGGGTCTCAGCCAGGAACAATGTTTGTTGAGGCGCGGCCGGTGCCTATGGTATTGGCGGGCTCGAACGTGAGGGAAGCGCTGCTGTGCGCCCGGGGCGGGGTCGCGAACTGGCAGCCGGAGTCAACGCGTGCGGCTCGACCAGCCGCACCCAGCGGAGGAGGCATCACATGCGGATGTTGAGAGGCGTTCTGGCAGGCTCTCGTGGACGACTGGTGCGCGCACCGCTCGTCGTGATCGGGTTGGCGCTGGCCTTGACGGTCAGCGCCTGCGGCGACGACGACGATGACGGCTTCTGCTCGTACGAATTCGGCGATGTCCCCGATCTGGCGACGTGCGAAGCGCTGGCTGACGAGTTCGACTGCAACGACGCCACCCTGGTGGGCGACGACTGCACGATCGAAGTGTGCGGCATCTGCCAGGACGTCGACACCGACTACGACGGTGACTTCGACTTCGACGGCGATATCGACGACGACGACTGACGCCCGTCACTGCGCCGCG
>JBOHWA010000098.1:0-3910 GCA_050735855.1 Binatia bacterium | reverse complement strand
TGATCGTGGCGCGGATCAGGCCGTCGCTGCTGCGGCAGCGGTAGGTGCGCGAGCCGTGCGCCTGGCAGCCGGTCAGCGGCACCGGGGTGTCGAAGCCGCCGCCGGCGACGACGCGCAGCCTGACCAGGTTGCCCTGCAGATCGCTGATGAACGACGGGGTGAGGCTGTCGTCGACGATCGCCGTGATGCGCAGGCTGCCGTTCTCGCGCCCCGGCGCCGCCGAGCGCACGTGCCCGGTGCGCACCGACAGGTTGGGGCTCTCGACGATGGTCGACTGCAGCAGCGCCGTGAACGGGCTGTGGATGACCTTGGTGGCGAGGAAGGTGCGGATGCGCTTGCCGATCACGGCGCCGTCGACGTGACTGTAGCGCCCGATCATGATCTTCGAGCGCTTGGCGGCCAGCAGGGTGCCGGCGAAGATCGATTCGCTGCGCAGGCGGACGAAGCTGCCGGCGCCGTGGATCGCCCAGAGCACGTTCTCCGCCTTGCCCAGCAGACCGCCGGCCAGTTGGATCTCGGCGCGCAGGCCCATGCGGAAGACGCCGGCGACGCGGAAGACGACGACGGTGTCCTCGAACCCTCTGACGATCAGCTTGCTGTCGTGCGCCATGCGCAGCGCGTCGATGTCGACCACCTGCTGGCCGTGCCCGAGTTCGATCTCGAGCGAGCTGCCGGGCGACAGGCGGATGATGCCCTGGGCCTTGGTCTGCAGCAGCCCGGCGATGATGCGCTCGCTCTGCGCCACCGTCTCGATGGCAGTCTGGCAGCGGATGAACTCGGTCGCCGCGCCGGTCTTGATCACGAACGGGTTGGCCGGATCGGTGATCGGCATCTGATCGGGCGGCGGGCCGACCATCGGCGGCTCGTCGCCGATGATGACCGCGCTGGGGGCCGGGTTGTCGTTGACGAACTGGTAGAGGATGCGGGTTGCCGGGCGCGGCCCGCCGAAGCGCGCGTCGCCCTCGAGCGCCACGGCGCCGGTGACCAGCGAGCCGATCGAGGCCTTCATGTCGACGCCGCAGACGCCGGCGCGGAAGGTCGAGGTGAACTCGGCGGCGGCCGCGTCGGAGCCCATCACCTTGACGTCGCGCCCGAGGCGCAGGCTGCGCGTCCCGTTGGTCGCGGTGCCGATGATGGCGAAGCGCTGCAGTTGGTGGAAGGTGGCGCAATTGGGGTTCTCGGCGTCGACCATGCCGTCGCCGTCGTTGTCGATGCCGTCGTTGCACGACTCGCACTCGGGGCTCTCGGTGCCGATTTCGAACAGGCAGCCGAAGCCCTGCTCGCACGTGTCGTTGGTGCAGGCGTCGTCGTCGTTGCAGACCAGCGGCTGGGCGCCGCCGCACGCCCCGTCGATACACTGCTCGCCGGTGGTGCAGTCGTTGCCGTCGCTGCACGTCGTGCCGTTCGGCTTGGCCGGATGGGTGCAGAGGCCGGCGCCGTTGCAGGTATCGTCGGTGCAGGCGCTGTCGTCGGCGGCGCAGGCCGCGCCGGGTGCTTCGAACTGGCAGGTGGCGGAACAGCAGTCGCCGCCGACGCTGTTGCTGTCGTCGCACTGTTCCGGCAGCTCGATCTCGCCGTTGCCGCAGAAGGGCGTCTTGGTCGGCGTCGCCGACGGCGTTGCCGTGGCGGTGGCCGTCGCGGTGTAGGTCGGCGTCGGGGTGATCGTCGCGGTGGCGGTCGGGGTCGCCGTGGGCGTCGCCGTGCGCGTGTAGGTCGCGGTGGCCGTCGGCGTGCTGGTCGGCAGCGGCTGGCCGGCGTTGCTGTCGAGCCGCACCGCGGCGTTGACGACGCTGCCGGCGGCGCAGCCGCTCTGGTTCGAGCCGTTGGTGTCGATGCCGAAGCCGCCGACGCCCATGTCGAAGCCGCGGCCGGCGAGCGTGCCGTTGTACGCGATGACGATCGCCTGGCCGGGGCTGAGCGGGAAGCCGTCGCTGGGTTCCGGCGCGCAGACGAAGGTCGCGGCGGTGACGCTCTGCGAATTGTCGCAGCGCGCGTCGCCGCCCGTGGCGGGCAGGCCGAAGGCGATCAGGTCGCGCCGCGTGCTGCCCTCGCAGGTGCTGGCGACGCTGGTGGCGATGCAGGCGGGCGGGACGCCGCCGCTGCTCTCGGTCATCGGCACGAGCGGCGCGCCGCTGCCGCCCGGGCAGTCGCTCGGCACCCGGCAGACGCTGATCGCGCCGGCGCCCGTGCCCAGGGTCAGACGGCCGCCGTTGTTGATGTCGAAGTTGATGGAGCTGACGCTGTTGGGGACCAGGATGGCGGTGCGCTTGATCGTGCTGAACGGGTGGATCGCCTGGTTCGGCGGCAGAGCGCCGGCGATGGCCGAGACGACCTGCCCCGCCATGCCGCCGGTGAGGTTGCAGCCGCCGACGCCGCTCGAGGAACCGACCAGCGAGGTCAGGCGATAGCGTTCGGCGCCGCCCGTCAGCGGGGCGATGACGCGAATGAGCTGGTACGCGGTGCCGTCAGCGGCGCGAAACTCAGACTCGCTGAACTGCGCCGAGGCGGTGCTGGCCGTGCACGCGAGCAGCGCTGCCATCGCCAGCCAGACTCCGGTGCCCCGCACGATTCCGCGGCGCTTGCGCGCTCCAATGGTCCCCGTCATGTCCCCCACTTGCGAACCCACATTGACACCGCTCCAGCGCCGCTGCTCCGCTGGCTCGATCCCCCCAAAGCTCAAGTGCCCAGTCCGACGCCGTCAGCAGTCTCCCGTTGCGGGCGGCGCCACACGGTCTCGTCCCTCGTCTAACAATGCCTCAAATCGGTGGATTTCTCTTCACAGACTGCATGGCAGGATCCTCGGCACCCCGCCACACCTTTCTCCCCTTCGTCCCTCAATTTACGGTGCTTAGTCAATGCTTTTCCCGCCGCCAAGGGGAAAATATGGCAAACCGCTCAGGGGGTGGCGGGGGCAAAGCGCACGCGGAACAGCTTCGGCCACAGCTTGCCGGTCACGAGGAAGGTATTGTTGCTCGGATCGTGGGCGATGCCGTTCAGGATGGCGTTGGGCCCGATGCGCGTGCGTTCCTCGCGGGTGAGCAGCTGGCCGGCGTCGATCACGGCGGTGACGGCGCCGGAGTGCTTGGCGATTTCGACGATGCGGTCGGTCATCCAGATGTTGGCGTAGACCCGATCGCCGACGCACTCGAGCTCGTTCAACGCCTCCAGCGGCTGCCCGTCGTAGATCACCGGCAGCTGGCGGGTGACGGCGAAGGTGACCGGATCGCGGAAGGTGAGTTTGTGGCTGCCGTCGCTCTGGATCAGCTGCGTGCCGTCGAAGCACAGCCCCCAGCCCTCGCCGGTGTAGCGGTGCTCGCGCAGCTTCTCGAAGGTCTTGGGGTCGTAGACCGACGCGACGCCCTCCTTCCAGGTGAGCTGGACCAGCGTGCCGTCGACCCAGGCCAACCCCTCGCCGAACTGGGTCTTGGGGAGCTCGATCTGGCGCAGGACCTTGCCGGTGCCGATCTCGACCTGGCGCAGACTGGAGCGGCCGTACAGGCCGGTGCTCTCGTACAGCGCCCCGTCGTGCAGTTGCAGCCCCTGGGTGAAGGCGCGCGCATCGTGCGGATAGGTGGCGAGCACCACCGGCCGCAAGGGCGGCGCCACCTGTTGGGCGCGCGCCGGCGCCAGCAGGCAGACGAGCGCCAGCGCTACCATGTGCCCGACTCGAGCCATCAGCGCGCGTCGTGGCCGCGCGCGTCGTCGATCGGCAATCTCCCGGCGCATCACGCCGGCCGCCTGCGCGGCGCGCGCCGGATCGCCTTGGTCAGGCCGTGCTGGGCGTGCCAGTCGGCGATCGACAGCTCGGGATACTCCGGATAGCGCGGCCCGTCGGCGACGGTCGGCACCCAGGCGGGCTTGGAGCGCAACATGAGCTGGACGTGCTCGGGCGGCACCGGCAGGGCGGTAT
>JBOHWA010000097.1:0-3155 GCA_050735855.1 Binatia bacterium | reverse complement strand
TGACGCAGATGACGCAGGCGCTGACGACGCGCATCAACGACCTGACCGACCAGATCCACCGCCGCGTGGTGGCCGCTTGACCGGCTTTGGCCAAGAAAGCAGAAGGCAACAACGGATTGCGCGGATTGAGCGGATTTCTGAGCCCTACTCCGTCAAATCCGTTCAATCTGCGTAATCCGTTGTTGGTTTTCTGAGTTCTTGGGCAAAGGCCGCTTGACCGGCACGCTCCGCCGCCCGCCGACCCGGGCGCGCCCGGCGCCTGCCGTGGCGGCGGGACGTGGCCCTCCGGTGAGTTGCTCTGTGCGCTAGCTCTGCGCGCTAGTTGACTTCCCGCGCGTTTAGTTGGGATTGTGCGGCGCGAGGGACGCCTACATTGTCGCAGGACGCTGCGGACCGGCCACCCCGTGGTGGCGATGCATTCGAGCTGACCGACGAGGCCAACCGGCTGCTGTTGGAGCGCATCCGGCTGGGCCTCGTCCTGGTCCTGTGCGGCATCACCGTCGTCTTCTTCGGCGAGCTGGGGTTGCGCCCCGGCCAGCGGCCGATGATCAACGTCGTGCAGGGGGCCAACTTCCTCATCACGCTGCTGGCCCTGCGACTCGTCCGGCAGCCGGCGCGCCGCACGTTCAACCTGGCGGTGGCACTGCTCGCGCTGATCGTCACCGTGATCGCCACCGGCTGGGTGGGCATCCTGGCGCACGATGCGACGACCGCGGTCGTCCTGATGGTCGGGCTGACCCTGGCGACGGCGATGGTCATTCCGAGCAATCCCTGGTGGCAGCTCGCGGCGGTGCTGGCGGTCATCGGGACGGCCATCTGGACCGTCGCCAGCGTCGTCGCCACCCCGCGCTACTTCTGGCTGCAGTACGTCGGCTCGATCGCCCCGACCCTCGCCGGCACGGTGGTCATCGCCTACGCGCTGGAACGCCAGCGCGCGGCACTCGATGAGGCGGAGCGCCAGCGCCGCGGCCGCGAGGCGACGCTGCGCGAGGCCAATCGGCGCCTCGAACAGGAGATCGACGAGCACCGCCGCACCGAGGAGATGCTGCGTTTCGCCATGCGCGAGCTCGACCACCGGGTGAAGAACACGCTGGCGACGGTCCAGTCGGTCGCCGACCACACGCTGCGCTCGTCGGCGACGCTGCCCGAGTTCGGCGCGGCGTTCGGCGGCCGCATCCAGGCCATGGCGCGCATCCATTCGGCGCTCGCCGGGCGGCGCTGGGAAGGGCTGGCGCTCGACGAGCTGATCGAGCTGGTGGTGGGCCCGTACCGGCACCATGCGGACAGCGTCGTGGTGCAGTGCGACGGCACCTTCCTGTCCTCCGACCTGGCGCGCGTGCTCGGCATGACGCTGCACGAGTTGGCGACCAACGCGGCCAAGTACGGCGCGCTGTCGACCCGGGCGGGCCATCTCGCCATCTCGTCGCGGATCGAGGGCGTCGGGGTGCGGCGCCTGCGCATCGACTGGAGCGAGCGCGACGGGCCGGCGATCGGCGAGACGCCGCGACGCGGGTTCGGCATGAAGCTGATCGAGGAGGCGCTCGCCTACGAGGTCGGCGGGAGGGTCACGCTCAGCTTCGCCAGCCAGGGCGTCAGCTCGGAGATCCACATTCCGCTGCCGGCGGCGGGCGCATGAACGAGGCCTCGTTGCGCGGTACGCGCGTGCTCATCGTCGAGGACAACTACGTCGTCGCCGACGCGCTGCGCTTCCTGCTCGAAGGCTACCACTGCGAGGTGACGGCCATGGCGCCGAATCTGGAACAGGCCTTCGCGGCGGTCGCCGCCGGGCCGATCGACGTGGCCATTCTCGACATCAACCTCAACGGCACCAGCGTCGTGCCCCTGGCCGACTATCTCGGCGAACGCGGCCTGCGTTTCGTCTTCGTCAGCGGCTACGGCGACGTCGAGCTGCTGCCCGAGCATCTGCGCGGCCGGCCGCGGCTGGACAAGCCGGTCGAGGGCGAGCGCCTGATGCAGACGTTGAGCGACCTGGTCTCGGCCGGGCGCGACTAGATCGCCGTCGCGCCCTTGACCCAAGCGGCACGGCCGGAGACGATTGCCGGCATGCCGATGTTCCGCTGGGCCCTGCTGGTGGTCAGCCTGCTCTGCAGCGCCTGCGACGGCGCCGGCTTCTCCGCCGCGCCGGTCGCGGCGGCGTGCGCGTCGATCGGCAGCCAGTGTCAGTTGCCCGATGGTCCGCTCGGCGTCTGCCAGGAGGCGCCCTGCGGGGCCGGCGCGGCGCGGCCGTGCTTCAAGTGCACCTCGCAGCACTGATTGGCCCACCCGGGAGGTTGGCGCGGCGGGAGAAACTGCTATCCGGTCGGGGCAGGCGGCGGCGGCCGTTCGAGGGTGGATAGGCGATGAAAGGGTGGATGATCAGGCGGGGACCGGAGGCTGGGCGGCGCTCGCCCGGCGGCGGCGTGCGCGCCGCGCTGCTGTGCGTCAGCCTGCTGTCGGCGGTCGCGGCGGACGGCTTCGTCACCTTCGAGAGCGGGCAGGTGCGGCCGCTGGGCCTGACGCCGGACGGACAGACGCTGCTGGCGCTCAACACACCGGATGGCCGCTTGGAAGTCTTTGCCATCGACGGCGGCACCGCGGTACCGGTGGGCTCGGTGGCGGTGGGCCTCGAGCCGGTGGCGGTCGCGGCGCGGACCAACCGCGAGGTGTGGGTCGCCAACCTGCTCTCCGACAGCATCAGCATCGTCGACATCGGCGCCACGCCACCACGCGTCGTCCAGACCCTGCTGGTCGGCGACGAGCCGCGCGACATCGTCTTCGCCGGTCCGACCGGGGCCGACGGCTTCTTCCGGCGCGCTTTCATCACCACGGCGCGCCTGGGCCAGAACCTCCCGGCCACCGTGCCGGCCGAGCTGCGCACGCCGGGCACGCCGCGGGCGCTGGTGTGGGTCTTCGACAGCGCCGATCTGGGCGACGGGCTCGGCGGCACGCCGGAGACGGTCATCGCACTGTTCGGCGACACGCCGCGCGCGCTCGCGGCGACGCCCGACGGTGCCTCGGTCTACGCCGCGGTGTTCCAGTCGGGCAACCAGACGGCGACCGTCACCGAAGGGGCCGTGTGCGATGGCGGTGCCGGCGCGCCCGCCTGCGCCGTCGACGGCGTGCAGGTGCCGGGCGGCCTGCCTGCGGCGGAGGTG
>JBOHWA010000096.1:0-7595 GCA_050735855.1 Binatia bacterium | reverse complement strand
GGCCTTATGGACAGAGGCGGTGGCGTCGGCGCAGGGCGTTGCGTCGTTCCACGGAACGCCATCCGCTTGAGCGTGTCGGAGGACCGTGGTCCGATCATGGTGACGTCCAACCTCGACCGAGTACTTTCGTCGAACATCCTGTTCAACAGATCGTGAAGCCTCCACAGCGGGTCGTCGGCGAATTCCTCCTCGCGCAGCCACAGGACGAGTGTTGAGTCCTCGCTCTCCGAGGTCCCCTCCTTCAACCAGCGCTCGTACGGCACGAGGACCTGTGCGGCGTCACCTCCGTCGCCATCGGTCTCCTTCGGAGCGAGCGCTTTGAACGTCGGAGGGCTCGCCGCCATGATCATCTCATCCGCCCCGCACTGCGAGAGCAGTAGGGTGCTGCACCTGACCTCCGGACGCCTGATATTCGGACTGCAGGCGCGCGCCGATTCCTCCCCTGGCATTCTTGGCCAACACAACGCTACGAATCCCATCTTGGTTCGATCCTTCGGACGGAATCCGTCATCCAGGAGCGCCGCCTGCAGGGCGTAGCGGAGCCGAAGCCGGGCTTCGACGTCTTCGGCGAACGGCGTCCCCGCAACCATGACGGCAATGACGCGGAGTGTGTTGCTTCGGACCAAGCGCGCTTGAAAACGATCCGGCCGGTGGCTCTTGAGGCCATCGCGATGCTCTTTGGCTGCCGCGTCGATCGCGCTGAACGGGTCTTCCCACAGACGCGCGATGACGTCCTCGTCACCAAGACCGGTGGACAGGTTCCGGATCTCCACGGGGGGGCGGTAGCTCGAGAGGCTGTCCTGGAAGCTCGAAACGCCGAGGAACGCGCTGGCCAAGGCTAGCAATGCGGCCACGAGGGCCTGGAGACTCCTATTTTCGTCCATGCTGGTCCCGGCACCACAGCGGCCGATCGATCGACTGCGGCAAGCAGGTACTATCGCACACGACAATGCCTATCCTTGGTGCGAGCCAGTCAAGTGGGTACTTTCCCTATGCTGTGCTGTCGAACGGCTGACAAAAGGGCGCTGAGCGCCGTCGTCACGCGCGGTTCTAGTCAGATCCTGCGCCTAACCGTCGGCGCGCCCCTGCGAGCGTTTGCGGCGCAGCCAGGCCGGCTCGGCGACCGCAGGGTCGGCGCCCTCCACCGTCGGCGCCAGGCGCTGCTTCAACTTGTACTGCGCGTAGGTGGCCTCCTTGGCGAAGCGGGCCGACTCGCGCGCCTGTTCGAGCTCGGTGAGCGACTGTACGATCTGCTCGAGCCAGGGACTGTGGCGGGCGAGCTCGCGGGCCTGGTCGACCACGGCGCGGACGGTCTCCCAGCCGTGGCCGGGCGCGGCGGCGCGGGCGCGGTCCTGCAGATCGGCGGCGCGCACCTCGGCGAGGCGACGGAGGACTCTCCTCTCCCGATTCGGGCGAATCCGACTATTCTAACCTTGATGAGACAAAAGACTTCAACGCGAAGACGCGAAGACGCGAAGTGTTACCGAGGAGTCTGCACCCGGCCGGCTCTTTCCCAATCCGCATCCGCGATGTGGTTCCGGGAGCGCTCGCTCCACAGCTGCGCTCCTCTGGTCTTCGCGCCTTCGCGCCTTCGCGTTGATCTTTTTCTGTCACATCAAGGCTAACTAACCGGGTGAGTTCGCACCCTTCCCATGAACTGCACGTCTTGGTTCCGCCGGCTTGGTCGCGGCCACGACCACTACGTCCTCCGTCGAAGGCTTTGTTGAGTGTTTCTTGGCGGACGAGATCCCCATCAGCCGACGGAATAGAATCGAACTCTTCGATGGCTTTCCTTGACCACCACGCAAGACCCCGCGGATGCCCCAGTTCTGTGCAGAGGTCCCCTTCTTGTTGATGATATCGGGGTTCACCGCCAACGCGTTCTGGATCAGGAAATCCTCCAGTTCACAGATCTGGTTGACCTTGACGCCTGTGCTCCTCTCCGCCGCGACCAGGTAGAGGACTGGGGTCCCCATGTTGTCGGCGATGCACCGCACATACTTCATCAGCTTCTCGGGAGTGAACACTTCCTGCCTGAAAGTCCTTGTAGCGCGACCGACATAGTATGGTGTGGTTCCACCGCCAACCCGCATCGCAAAGACATAGCATCCACGAAGGTCTGCTATCTCGTGGTTCTTCTCACAGAACTCTCGGCCGCAGTCAGACGTGATCAGGCGAGCTTTGCCGTTCGAATAAACCGGAACTTCAAACGGTCCGGCAACGCTGAAGATCGCAGTCATTTGAATTCACCCTCCCGTCTTTGCCTTGTAGGTCACGGTCAATCGACTGCACAAGCACACGCCGGGTAGTCACCGCACGAAGGGAGTCCCACGAGGAAGGTAGCGACTCGACATGTGGGCGTTCAACCGTGGCACCCCGTTTCGCAACGGTGCGCAGTTCTGCAGTCAACCTCGGTGATGACGCGGACACCACGGGCGCGGTCTACTGGCAGTTGGCCGGAGCGTTGTACGGCGAATCCGAAATCCGCCGGAGTGGCGCCAGAAGCTGACACAGCGGGACCTTATGGCTTCGCTCGCAGAGCGCATCCATCGGCTGGCTGGGTCGACTACTTCGACTTCGAGGTCAGGCTTTCCAACTCGGTGACCACTCGCTCCAGTTCATCGATCAGCGCAACCGGCGCCTTGGTCTGCCGAAAGGCGTCGGCGAGCGCTCGGTAGTACCACAGCGTGTCGGCATCCTTGTTGAACCGTTCCCACAGGCGGTCGCCGACTTCGCGATAGTCGGCGAGGATCGCTCGCGCGTTGTGCAGCTTGTCCGCTGCAGAGACGAGAAGCACCGACGATGACGCTTCGTTGAGGTGCGCGATGTATCTCTCCTTGCGCTGCCGCCACGGCGGCTTCGGGTCCTCGTCCGTGTCGGAGCACCCGAGGACGGTCTCCCTCACTGCTGCGCCGAACACACGGTCGATCTCCACCGCAGTGGCCTTCCCGTCCTCAACCGCGTCGTGCAGAAGAGCAGCGATGGCCTGCTCCTCGGTCCCTCCGAACTCCAGCACGATGCCCGCGACCGAGAGGAGGTGTGAGATATACGGGATCTGCGTCCCCTTGCGCAGGTGGTCCCGGTGTCGATGGTCCGCGAAGGCGAGGGCTTCTGAGAACCGTTGCGTCAAATGCATCGTCGGGCTGCGAGTAACACCGGCGTTGCTCTGTGTCCACACCGGAAGCGACGCCTCGACCGCGCACCGCGACGCAAGAGAACTGAAACTCTGCGAACGCCAACCCCCGGAGCCGTGGGTGGGTGCGGACTATGCCGCCCTGGTGAAGTGGGAATCCATCTTAGGTAGAGGGGCGTTTCTTGCCTGGCTTCGGTGCGGTGGATCGCTTGGCCCGCTTCGCGCCAGCCTCGCGTGGCGGGGGCAGCAGCCGGGCTTCGGCATCAGCCAGCGAAATCCTGCGACTCTTCGCAGAGCGCGCGAGCAAACCCTGGAACTGTTGATTGCGCGACAAGAGAAAGCGCTCGAGGTCGTCCTCGTCGTCCAGCGGCACAAGCGCGGCGAGTGGACGACCGTGTTTGGTCAGCACGACCGCCTGATGTCGGCATTCGTCGACATACTCGCTCAGCTTGGCTTTTCCCTCTGCAATCGAAACAAGCTTCATCTTCAGATCTCCTTACCAGCGATGCGGAGGCGATCGCGAATCTTCTCACCGATCGCGAGGACGACGACTGCGCCGCGTTCCTCATCGAGCGCATAGAATGCCCGGAAGCGGTTCTGGGGCCCGAAGCGGAGTTCCCAGTGAGCGCCGAAGGGGGCCGGGATGCTCAATGGTTTGCGATTGCGGGCTTCGCAAAACGGCTCAGCCGAGAGCTGTTGGCGCAGGACCTTGAACACCAGGGCCTGGAGCTTTCGGTCCAGGGAACGAATGTGGGCCATCGCGTCCTTTGTCAGCAGGATCTCGTACGTGGCCCTTCCCATAGTCTGGTCTCAAGTATGATCATACTTCTGGTCACCATGACAGCCTCCTGCCTTTGCGCCAAACGTGTGCCACCCCCGCCACACCGGCCGACGAGGTGCACGTCATCAAGTGCACCGAACGCGGGGACTGGATCGTCAGTGCCCACTGGGGATACAGGACGGCGACATGCCTGAGGGCGACTGTCCGTTCTGTCGGCCGGAGGCCGAGCGCATCTTCCACGTCGGGAACCTGGTGCTGGGGATCTGGGACGCCCACCCGGTGTCCCCTGGCCACGCGCTGCTGATTCCGAAGCGACATGTCGAGCACTGGTTCGACGCGTCGCGCGACGAGCTGGCCGAGTTGGCCGCTGCGACGCACGCGGCTCGCGAGGCGATTCGCCACCACCATTCGCCGGATGGATTCAACATCGGCAGCAATGCGGGGGCAGCCGCCGGGCAGACGGTCTTTCATCTGCACCTGCATGTCATCCCGCGGTATGCCGGTGACGTCTCTGATCCGCGCGGCGGCGTGCGCGGCGTGATTCCGGAGCGGGCTCGGTACCGCCCGGCGGACGAGGCACAGCCTGGTGTACGCGAGGACGGCCCGCGCTGGCCCGTGCGGCGATCCTCGCCGCCACCGCGAGCATCGGCGGACGCGTCCGGAGCAGCAGCGACGGACGATCGCTCCGACGCCGCATTCGGCGAAAAGGTTCTGCAGTTGCTCGACGAAGGCCTGTTCACGGCCACGTACAAGTTCGCGGTCCTGCTGGGCTTGACCGAACTCTGCCTCGAGCACGACGCCGCACCGGGCGCCTCGGTTGCATTCGCAACGCGCACACTGGCGGAGAAAGTCATCGACCTGTACTGGCCGCAGACGGTACCGTTCGTCGGCCCGGCGGTCACGAAGCTGCTCGTCCAGAGCCGCGGCGGGCAGGCGGAGATCGTCTCCAGCCTCTGCCAATTTCGCGAACGCTGCGGTGGTGCCGCGGGCGAGCCGCTGTGGAGGGTCCGAGCCGGCGCCCCCGAACGCTATGAGGCCCTCGTCAGACGCATCGAATGGAAGCTCATCGAGATGCCGCTGCCGAGACTCCAGGTCGTCGGCAGCAGCGACAGTCGCTTTCTCTACGACATCGGCTGGGACACCCGCGTATCCCGGCAGGATGTCGAGTCGGCAGGCTTTGACCGCGACATCCATCTGCTTCCCGGTGTTGCCGACAATCTGATTCGCTTCTCTGGCCTGCTGCGGCCGCTGATCCAGCGGGCGTGGGCAGGAATGGTGGCAGGCATCAACCGCGATGCGACCGACGAGGCGCGTCTGCAGGAGTTTCTCTTCGGCGCCTCGCGGATCGCGCTCGATCCGATCCGCCAGCCGCTTCGGGAGCTGCAGGACAACCGCTGCTTCTACTGCGACAAGCCGATGGCGGGCGCGGTCGAGGTCGACCACTTCATTCCCTGGTCGCGGCACGCGGACAACAGTATTCGCAACCTGGTGGCAGCCGACGCGCGATGCAACAATGAGAAGCGCGATTTCCTGGCCGCCGGCCAGCACGCCACGCGCTGGGTCGAACGCATCGGGGCGGCCGATGGGGCTCACACGGGTCAGCTTGCAGAGATCGCCCGGCGCGTCGGCTGGGAAGATCCGCCGACACGAGCCCTCAACGCCGGGCGGGCAATCTATGGCCGCCTGCCAGACGAGGTTCGACTCTGGCGCACCGGGCGTGACTTCTCCACGGTGCTGGAGGAGCGACCGCTACTCAATGCGGCGTTCGGACTCCGGCCTCCCATCGGCCAGTCTTGATTCCGAGCAAGAACATTCGCTACCGAGGCACCGAGACGACAACGAGCAGACGACTCGCAGAGACCGTTCCTGAACCGTATCGTCGATGCGCTGGGGTACGAGGCCCGGCGCTGCGGCGGCGCCCCGCCGCGTTGAGTCTCGTTCTCGCATCCACCGCCACCTACCCGTCGGCGCGCCCCTGCGAGCGTTTGCGGCGCAGCCAGGCCGGCTCGGCGACCGCGGGGTCGGCGCCCTCCACCCTCGGCGCCAGGCGCTGCTTCAACTTGTACTGCGCGTAGGTGGACTCCTTGGCGAAGCGGGCCGACTCGCGCGCCTGTTCGAGCTCGGTGAGCGACTGCACGATCTGCCCGAGCCAGGGGCTGTGGCGGGCGAGCTCGCGGGCCTGGTCGAGCAGGGCGCGGACGGTCTCCCAGTCGTGGCAGGCCGCGGCGGCGCGGGCGCGGTCCTGCAGATCGGCGGCGCGCACCTCGGCGAGGCGACGGAGGACGAGCTCGTCGTCGACCAGGGCGCGCCAGCCGGCGTCGTCGACCATCGGCAGCACCAGCGGCGGCACCGAGAGCTCGTACGGCGCGCCGCGCAGGTCCTCGTAGCTGGCGGAGAAGGTGACCAGACGCTCGCTCGCCGCCGGCACGGCGAGGCTGAACAGCGCCCAGGCTTCGGCGCCGTAGGCGAGATCGGGCAGCCGCCAGGTGCGCGCGGCGATCTCGGGGTGATCGTTCATCGGCCGCAGGCCGACGCCGGGCTCGACCTGGGCGCGCAAGGTCACGCGCTGCGCGAACAGCGCACCGAGCAGGTCGAGCTCGCCGTTGAAGGGCTCGGCCAGGTCGGCCGCGGTCTCGCCGTACCACGCCTGGCCGCCGCCGCGGCGCGCCATCTCGGTCATCAGCCGCTCGTTGAAATGATGGCCGAGACCGTAGGTCGAGGTCGCCGCCCCGCGCTCGGCCGCCGCGGCGCAGGCGCCGGCGATGTGGCCGGGATCGATCTCGCCGTGGTTGGCCTGGCCGTCCGAGAGCAGCATGACGCGCGACAGCACGTCCGGCCGGGCGCGCTCGAGCACCTGCTGCGCGCCGGCGTGCCAGCCGCCGAACAGGGCGGTCTGCCCGCCCGAGCGCAGGCCGCGCAGGATGCGGCGCAGCGCGTCGCGGTCGCGCAGCGGCGCGCTGGGTGCGAGCACGTCGACGCGCTGGTCATAGGCGATCAGCGCCAGCCGATCCTCGGCTGCCAGGCGGTCGACGACCGCCAACGCGCAGCGCTTGGCCTCCTCGAGCGGCGCGCCGTCCATCGATCCCGAGCGATCGATGACCAGCGCCAGGTTGAGCGGCCGGCGGTGCGCCGACGGGTCGGCGTCGGGCGGCTGGATGCGGACCAGGACCTCCATCTCGCAGGCGGCGGCCGGCCGCGCCGCGCGGCGCGGGGTGACGAGGAGCGTCGGAAGCGTGAGCGTTGTCATCGCAGTTCCCTCCATGCCGGCGACACTGCCATTTCTTTCTGTCGATGACAAGAAGTATTTGTCCCGTTGTGTCAGACGTTGACACTTGCTAGTCGTCGCCTGCGATGGGCAAGCGGCGCGACTGGATGGAGTGGGAAGGCGGCTACGAGGCGCTGGTGCACGCGGCGCGCGAGCTCATCGGCGTGATGAACGACCCGGCGATGGCGCCGCCGGACGAGCGCGAGGCCTACGCCCGCGCCGGCAACCTCAACGAGCGCCTGGTGCGCCAGTACGTCGCGGCGGGGGTGATCACGCCGGGCGAGCGGCGCAGCAAGGAGGTGATCTTCGGCGCGCGCCAGCTGCTGCAACTGGCGACGGCCCGCCACCTGATGGCGGTCGAACGGTGGAAGCTGCCGCAGATCGCGCGGCTGACGGGCGGCGCGAGTATCGAGGCG
>JBOHWA010000095.1:0-3664 GCA_050735855.1 Binatia bacterium | reverse complement strand
ATACGCATGAGCATGAGGCAGCACGGCGTGCTCACCCGGCTGCGCGCGTTGCTATGGACGGGCCTCGCCGCCGGCGCGTCGGCCTGTGCGTCTGGTTGGGAGCCGGCGTTCGACGAGGCCGCACCGGTCGGCCTGTTCGAGCACGTCGCCATCGCCGATGCCGAGACGGCGCTGACCTTCGCGCGTGTCGAGCGCGTCGGGGCGCGCCGGGTGGTCGCGGTCACCGCGTACCGCGACGGCGTCGTCCGCGGGGTCGATCTGTCGAGCGCCCTGGGACGTTCGGTCGATGACCCGCTGACGCTGTTCAACGATCTGGGCTACGACGGAGTGCGCGACGCCGTGCGCGCGGCGCCGGCCGCCGCGGCCATCGCTGTCCCGGCGTCGGCGCTCACGCTGCCGATCGACCTGGGCGCCCATCATGTCGCGGCCGCGACGAACTTTCCCGAGCACGCCGGCGACGCCGGCGTGGAGGACGGCCCGTTCCTCTTCGCCAAGCTGGTGCAGCCGACCGGCGCGCGCGCCCCGGTGCCGGCTGGCGCCGCACTGCTCGACTACGAGGTCGAGATCGCCTGGGTGACCCTGACCCCGCTGACCGAGGGCGCCGAGCCCGAGTTCCTCGGTCTGGTGCTGGGCAACGACTTCACCGATCGTGACACGCTGCTGCGCAGCCTCGATCCGTGGGACGTCGCCTCCGGCACCGGCTTCGCCACCGGCAAGAGCTTCCCGGGCTTCCTGCCGATCGGCGACCTGTTCGTCATCCCGCGCGATCACCGCCGCTTCGCCGCCGACCTCGAGCTGCGCCTCTACGTCAATGGCGCCCTGCGCCAGCGCGCCATGGCGAGCGAGATGGTGTGGGATGTCGACGAGATCCTACGCCGCACCTGGGCCTGGAAGGATCGGCGCTGGCCGCACCGCGGCGACTACGTCACGCTGCTCGGCGGCGACTGCGACGTACTCGCCGAGCGCACCCTCATCCTGTCGGGCACGCCGCACGGGACGATCTTCGCCGGACTGCGCGCGCGCTACTACGCCGGCGGCCTGACGTCCTGGCTGCTCGGCGGCTGGAGCACGCCAATCCCCAGCCATGTCGTCGCCGCCTACATCGCCGACGCGCGAGCCTCCGGTGCCTATCTGCACCCAGGCGACCGCGTCGAGATCCGGGTCGACCGCCTCGGCGTGATCCGCAACGAGGTGGTTCAATGAGAGCGGACCCGCGCAAGCGGCTGAACAGCTGAGCATTGCGCTGGAGACAGGGTTCGTTCCGCGCCATGCAAATTGCCGCGAGGCGTCACTGGGTGGCGGAGATGAGGTCTCCAAGCGTTCCAATGCATCCAGTCGCACTCCATCCCTTCGATTGATCGAGCGGTTGAGCGGGTCCGGCGCCGCGGGTGCCGACTCTTGACCGCGGCAGCGCACCGCGCCAGGGTCCGTCGCCGTGCGCGCGCCCGTCGTCAGCCTTCGTGCCGTCGCGGCGCTCTTCCTGGCGCGGCAGCAGCTCGACCGGCCGCGGGCGCGGCGGCTGACGGCCACGAGCCTGGCGCGCTTCGCCGAGGACACTGGCGGGATCCAGCTCGATTCGATCAACGTCGTCGAGCGGGCGCATCACCTGACGCTGTGGAGCCGCTTCGGCGCGTATGATCGGGCGGCGCTCGAGCGGTTGATCTACCGCCGCCGGGTGCTGTTCGAGTACTGGGCACACGTCGCCTGCCTGGTACCGACGGCGCATTTCCCCGCCTGGCGGCGGGCGATGCTCGACTATCGGCATCGGCACAAGGGGTGGACCGGGTTTCTCAAGCAGCACCCGCGGCTGATGCGGACGGTGGAGGATGCGATCCGCGCCGGCGGGCCGCTTGGCAACGCCGACTTTCGCAGCCCGCGCCCGGCGGGGGCGAGCGGCTGGTGGAACTGGCAGCCGGCGACGCACGCGCTCGACTTCCTCTGGATGAGCGGGCGCACGACGGTGCATTCGCGCGTGCACTTTCAGAAGCGCTTCGACCTGCTCGAGCGGGTCCTGCCCGAGGCCGTCGCGGCGGCGCCCCTGGACGCGACCGCGTTCCGCCGCTGGCATCTCGAGCGATCGCTGCACGCGATGGGCGCCGCGACCGAGACCGACCTGCGCCTGTACCTCACCTTCCCGCGCATCGGCGCCGCCGAGCGCGCCGCCACGCTGCGCCAGATGGTGCGGCGCGGCGAGGTGGTGGAGGTCGAGGTCGCCGAGGCCCGCGCCCGCTGGTACGCGCTGGCCCGCGACCTCGCGTCGCTCGCCGCCGCCGGGCGGCGCCGCCAGGCTTCGTGCGGCGCCACGTTCCTGTCGCCGTTCGATTCGTTCCTTTGGCACCGCGAGCGCGTGATGCGCCTGTTCGGCTACGACTATCGCATCGAGGTGTACGTTCCCGCCGCGCGGCGCATGTTCGGGTACTACGCGCTGCCCGTGCTGGTCGACGGGCAGTTGATCGGCCGGGCCGACATCAAGTTGCACCGCAGCGCGCGCCGTCTCGAACTGCGCCACGTGCGCTTCGAGCCCTGGTTCGCGGCCAGCGAGCCGCCGCCGCGCGCTGCGTGGGGCGCGGTGTCGCAGGCACGCGGCATCGACGGGCTGGCGGAGGCCGCCTGGTCGCTGGCGACGTTTGGCGGCGCTGAGCGCGTCGACCTCGGGCGCGTCACCCCGGTCGCGCTGCGTCGGGTGGTGGCCGAGGCCCTGGCGACGAGGCGAACGGCCTAGCACCGCGCCGCCCGCTTTGGAGTCGGGGCAGGGGGCTTCAGCTCAGTGCGGCCGGTCGCCGGCGATGGTGACCCGTTCCATGAGTCGCGGCGCCGGAAAATAGTCGCTGGCGGCGTAGTGCTGCACGCAGCGGTTGTCCCACAAGGCGACGGTGTCGGCCTGCCAGCGCAGCCGGCATTGGTACTCTGGGATCGCGGCCTGGCGATAGAGGAACGGCAGCAACAGATCGCTCTCCTCGCGGCTGATGCCGGCGATGTGTGAGGTGAAGGCGGCGTTGACGTAGATGGAGCGCCGTCCGGTGGTGGGGTGGGTGCGGATGACGGGGTGCTCCATCGGCGGATACTGCCCGCGCAGGGCGTTCGCCGCCTCCGGGCCGGCGATGCTGGCCGCGACGCGGCTCAGGTCGTGGACGGCGGTCAACCCGAGCAGGCGTTCCTGCAGCGCCGGGCTGAGGCCGTCGTACGCTGCCTCCATGTTGGCGAAGAGTGTGTCGCCGCCAACGCCCGGCACCTCGATGGCGTGCAGCATCGAGCCGCGCGAGGGCAGCTCCCGCCAGGTGACGTCGCTGTGCCAGGTGTTCTCGTTGCCACGGCGGTATGCGTTGGCAATCACCAGCAGCACCTCGGGGTAGTCCGACTTCGACGGCGCGAAGGGATGGATCTCGAGCGCGCCGAACTGGCGGCAGAAGGCGAGGTGCTGATCCGTGGTGATGCGCTGGTCGCGGAAGAACAGCACCTTGTGGTCGATCCACGCGCGGTCGAGCGCGGCAAAGGTGTCGCGGGCGCAGGGCTCGCGCAGGTCGATGCCGGCGATCTCGGCGCCGATCGACGGGGTGACGGGGTGGACCTCGAGCATCTGAGCACCTCTTCGACGAGTCGGGAATGGATCGGTCACACCCGCGGGGCGGCTGCGCCGCCGACGGCGCGCGCACAGGCGGTGCGC
>JBOHWA010000094.1:0-2525 GCA_050735855.1 Binatia bacterium | reverse complement strand
GTCGATGCCTACTCGTCCATGTCTTCGAACAGTGGGTCGGCGTCGAACGGCCAGAGGGGGCGGAGGACGCGCAGGCGGGCGGCCATGGCGTCGATGCGCAGGGTCTGGCCGGGGTCGGTGGCCAGGTTGTTGAGCTCCAATGGGTCGCTGACCAGGTCGTAGAGCTCGAACTCGAAGCCGGTCATCGGGTTGCCCGGATCGGTGGGCAGCTCGGTGTACTTCCAGTCGTGCTCGCGCACCGACGCCCACACGTGGTTGGCCGGCCAGCCCTCGGTGAGGAAGTCGCTGCGCCAGGTCGGGGCCGTGCCGTCGAGGCGGCGCACCAGGCTGACGCCGTCGAAGACCAGCCCCGGGGCGGGATCGGTCGGCCGCAGCGCGAGCTCGGCGAACGTCGGGCAGAGATCGATGTTGAGCGCCATCTCGCCCTCGACGCGCGGCAGCGGCGCGAGCTTCGGATAGCGCACGAACATCGGCGAGCGGATCGACTCCTCGTAAGGTTTGTTCTTGGCTTCGTAGCGGTGCTCGCCCCAGTGCCAGCCGTTGTCGGCGAAATAGACGACCAGGGTGTCGTCGGCGACGCCGAGGTTGCGCAAATGCTGCATGAGGCCGGTGATGCCGTAGGTCGTACTGCCGCCGATCGCTTCGTCGACCGCCTGCAGCATCTCGAGCTGCTTGATGCGCTTGTTATCGAGCGTGGCCTGTTCGGTGGGCGTCAACTGGTTGGTGTTCTGCACCCAGGTCGGCTTGTCGGAGACATCGGGCTCGTTGTAGCTCGCCGGCCGCCACGGCGGCAGGGCGGCGAACATGCCGTCATGGCGCGGCGCCGGGTCGAACGGACCGTGCGGCGCCTTGACCGACAGATGGACGAAGAACGGCTGCCCGAGGGTGACCGAATCGGTGATGAACTGCTTGGTGCGCTCGCGCAATACGTCGGTCGAGTAGTCGGCGTCGGCCGAGCCGTAGGCCACCGGCACCCCGTTCTCGACCAGGTCGTAGTCGAAGTACTTGGGTTGGCGGAAGCCGCTCCACACCGTCCAGCCGGGCGGGATGTACGGCGTGTTCATGTCCGGCCAGAGCCCATTGTAACCGTTCATGTACTTACCGAAGAAGCCGGTGCGGTAGCCGGCGCTCTGCAGGATGGTGCCGATCGAGACGGTGTCGACGAAGTCGTCGGCGCCGCCCTTCACGCCGGAGTTCGTATAGACCCCGGTGGTGTGGGCGTACTGGCCGCGCAGAATGCTCGAGCGGCTCGGGCAGCACAGCGGCGTGGTCATGAACGCCTCGGTGAACTCGACGCCGGAGCCGCCCAGCTCGCTGCGCAGGCCGGGCATGATGTTCTGCCCGGGCACCGGCGAGTGGGTGTCGTCGGTCGTATCCCAGCGCTGATCGTCGCTGAGAATGAACAGGATGTTGGGGCGCAGCGGCTGCGGGTCGGGGCCGTTGCGGGCGACCCAGACCTCGCCGAGCTGGCGCAGGCAGCCGCGCAGCGCCGTGAGGTCGACGGCGCCGCCGACCGCGCCGATGGCCGCGGCGCACTGCGGGCCGACGCGCGGCAGGACGATGCCGGTCGCGGTGTCCTGCGCGACCGGCACGGCGCAGAAGTCGACCAACTTGTCGAGGTGCTTGATCGCCTTCGCCTCGGCCTCGGCCTCGCTCTTGCCCTGCGTCAGGTAGCGCAGCTTGATGCCGACGTAGTGCGAGACCGCCTTGCCGATGCGCTTCTGGCACTTGAGCTGATCGCGGAGGACGCGGGTGTCGACCTCGTCGAGCGCCGCCGCGCCGTAGGCCAGGTCGTTCGCGTCGGCGACCAGCGTATCGGCGCACGCTGGCGGCGGGGTGACCGTGCAACCGGGATCGGCGCCCGAGCGCAGCGCCTTGTAGTCGCAGCGCATCGCCTGGCGGACGCTCTTCTTGACCGCGCTCGCCTCGCTCGGCTCGGTGCACCCGGCCTGGGCGGCGCCGGGCGCCGCAACTGCCGCCAGCGCGGCGCAGAACGCCAGCGCGCTCGCTCGCAGAACCTGCGTCATGATCCCCCTCCGTGGCGTGAGGCAAGGTTGGATCGGCGAGATGCCGGACCTGCCCCACCCGAACCCTAGTCCCGCTCAGGCAATGACGGAAGCTCCGTTGGGAGGCTTTTCCACCGCCGATCGGAGGCAGGGGACGAAATTGGCAGAGATGGTTCGGGAGGCGCGCTGGGCTCGGTCGACGGGAGGGCGGGGCTCCCGCCGAGTCGCCCGGTGTCTCGCCGAACCCGCTCGCCCGGAGCCTCGGCTTCCCGAAGCTCGAGCGACGGTTGTCAGGTGTTTGCAAAGTCGACAGGTCCGGTCATCGTGTTCCCGCATGCCGAAGCAGACGCCCCGACGCCCGACGCCGCGCCCAATGCATTGGCAGAAGCGCATCGCCAGCCCGGCCTTTGCGCGCGGCCTGGCCGAGGCGATCGCCGCCGAGCTGCGCCGGCTGGCGCGCCAGCGCGTCGGCGATGTCGTCGACCCGGCGCCGGTGCGCGCGCTGATCCACGCCTGGGA
>JBOHWA010000093.1:0-1588 GCA_050735855.1 Binatia bacterium | reverse complement strand
GGGCCTGGGCGCCGCCCTGCGCGACGGGCTGGGCGCGGCGTTGGCGCGCGCCGCGGCGGATGACGTGGTGGTGACGATGGACGCCGACGATACGCACGCCCCCGACCTCATCCCGGCGATGCTGGCGCAGCTCGACGCCGGCGCCGACGTGGTCATCGCCTCGCGCTTCGTGCGCGGCGCCAGCGTGCTCGGCGTGCCGGCCGGCCGCCGGGCGCTGAGCCGCGCCGCCTCGTGGCTGCTGCGCCTGCGCCGGCCGACGCGCGGCGTGCGCGACTACACCTGTGGCTATCGCGCCTATCGCGTCAGCCTGCTGCGCGCCGCCACGGCGCAGTACGGCGACCAGCTGATCGCCGAGGCGGGCTTCCAATGCATGCTCGCCCTGCTGCTGCGCCTGCGCGCCATGCGCGCCCGCTTCGCCGAGGTGCCGCTGGTGCTGCACTACGACCGCAAGCGCGGGGTCAGCAAGATGGACGTGGCCCGCACGGTGCGCGACTCACTGCGCCTGTTGCGCGGCGAGTGAGGAACGCCGCCGCGCGACCGCACCGCGGGAGGCCGCCGTGGGCCGGCGCCCTTCGACAAGCTCAGGGCGAACGGGAACTCGTGGACCTCGACCGTAGGTGCATGCGGGCGCGGCCTACGACGACACGGCTTCACCGATCGGACGCCGCATCTCCAGACTCCAATCGCCCGTCTTTGCCCAGAGAGGAAAACGCAAACCACGGATTGAGCGGATACGAGCCGATCACACGGATTTTCTGAGGGGTCCCTCCGTGAAATCCGTCAATCCGCGCAATCCGTGGTCGGCCTTTCGCCTTTACAGGCAAGGCCCAATCACCCGTCTCCCGTCCGCCTCAACCAGATCTCCGCCCGCTGGGTGTACAGCTCCATGACGCGATCCAGCCGGTAGCCGGCGCGCAGCCACGGGCTGAAGTGGTATTCGGCGGGGCGGCCGAGGACGACGACGGCGGCCGGGCCATTGCGCGCCAGCTCGGCCAGTTGCTCGGCCTGCCGCGCCGGGCTGGCGAGCACCTGTTTGGCGAAGATGTAGCGGCTGGCCGGCAGGCGATCGGCGGTCCAGTAGGCGGCGACCGCGCTGCCGCTGTCGAAGACGAAGATGCGGGCGTCCTGCGCAGTCTGCTCGCGCAGGACCAGGGCGAGCTGCATCTCGAACGGCCCGCCTGGATCGCGCGGCCAGTCCGACACCGCGCCGCGCAGCCGCGCCCAGTTGTCGGCGACGGTCATCTGCCGGCGCGCCACCGTCGCCTCCACCCACGGCCAGACCGCGGCGAGCGCCAGGCCCGCCAGCAGGGCGCGCCCCAGGCGCAGACCGCGCGGCGCCGCCGGCGCCGACTCGAACACCGCCGCCGCGCCGCTGGTGCTGAGCAGCAGGAGCGACGGGAAGGCGAGCACGAAGTAGTGCGGCGAGTAGAAACGCTGCGCGGCGATCAGCAGCAGATCGGCGGCCAGCCACAGGGCGGCGGCGACGCGCAGGCGGTCGGGCCGCCACAGCGCCGCGACCACGCCGGCCGCCGCCGGCAGCAACACCAGCGGCCGGCCGCCGAGGCGCGCCGCGCTCTCGCGCGCCAGC
>JBOHWA010000092.1:0-8918 GCA_050735855.1 Binatia bacterium | reverse complement strand
GCGCAGGATACCGCCGACATCCGTCGCGGCGCCCTGATACGGCTCGACATACGACGGGTGATTGTGGCTCTCGATCTTGAACACCACCGCCAGGCCGTCGCCGATCGAGACGGCCCCGGCGTTCTCGCCCGGGCCCTGGAGGACGCGCGGGCCGGTGGTCGGCAGCTCGCGCAGCACGGCGCGCGAGCTCTTGTAACTGCAGTGTTCGGACCACATGACGGAGCAGACGCCGAGCTCGACCAGGTTGGGCACGCGGCCGATCGCCTGGCACAGGCGGGCGAACTCGTCGGCAGTGAGGCCGTGCTCGGCGGCGACGGCCTCGGTGACGGGCGACAGATTGGTGGTCATAGGCCGGGCGGCACCGAAGCGGTGCGGGCGGGCAGCCCGTCGGACAGCGTCGCGCGCACCGAGCGAAAGAACCCGGCGCCGTCGGCGCCGCGCAGCAGGGCTTCGCAGGCGTGTTCGGGATGGGGCATGAGGCCGAAGACGTTGCGCGTCGCGTTGACGATGCCGGCGATGTTGCGCAGCGAGCCGTTCGGGTTGGCGTCGTCGGTGGCGCGGCCGGAGGTGTCGACGTAGCGCAGCACCACCTGTTGGTTGTCCTCGAGCTCCTGCAGGGTCGCCTCGTCGGCGACATAGCAGCCGTCACCGTGCTTGATCGGCAGCGCCAGCAGCTCGGCCTGGCCGTAGCTGCGGGTGAAGGGGGTGTCGGTCTCCTCGACGCGCACCGGGGTCACGCTACAGAGGAAGCTCAGGCGCCGGTTGCGGATCAGCGCGCCGGGCAGCAGGCCCGCCTCGCACAGGATCTGGAAGCCGTTGCAGATGCCCATCACCAGGCCGCCGTCGCGGGCAAAGCGCACGACGCTCTCCATGACCGGCGAGAAGCGCGCCAGGGCCCCGGCACGCAGATAGTCGCCGTAGGAGAAGCCGCCCGGCAGGACGACGCAATCGACGCCTTGCAGCGAGCGGTCCTTGTGCCAGAGCCGCACCGCATGTTCGCCGAGGACCGTCTCGAGGGCGTACAGCGTATCGCCATCGTCCAGGGATCCGGGGAAGGTCACCACGCCCCAACGCATCTGCGCACTCCTTCCGGACGGCTCACTCGCCGAGCTCGAAGCGGTAGTCTTCGATGACACCGTTGGCCAGCAATTGGCGACACATATTGTCGACCCGTGCGGTCGCCTGGCTGGCGTCGCCGCCGACACGCATCTCGATGTACTTCCCCAGCCGCACGTCGCCCGCTTCGTCGAAGCCGAGTGAATGCAGCGCGTGCTCGATCGCCTTGCCGGCCGGATCGAGCACCCCGGGCTTTAGGGTCACGTAGACCTTCGCTCGCACGGGACTCTCCTTTTCTGCCTGAATTGTCGAGCCGCGGGTGCCCGCCCCGCAGGTGCGGACCATAGCATCTTGTGCGGGCGGCGTCGCGTCTCCCGCCGCGCCCGATTCCCACGGCAGTGCACGAGCAGACCTCAGCGACCGGTATGTCCGAATCCACCGTCGGCGCGGCGTGTCGGGGTCAGGGTCTCCACCAGCCGCCAGGTGGCGCGCGCCACCGGGGCGATGATGAGCTGGGCGATGCGATCGCCGCGTTGCACCTGCACCTCGACCGCCCCGAGGTTGACCAGGAGGACCTGGATCTCGCCGCGGTAGTCCGCGTCGATCGTGCCCGGCGCGTTGAGCACGGTCAGGCCATGGCGCAGGGCCTGACCGCTGCGCGGCCGCACCTGGCCCTCGAAGCCGGCCGGAATCTCGACCGCCAGGCCGGTGGGAACCAGCCCGCGCTCGCCCGGGGCCAGGGTCAACGGTGCCGCGAGCTCGGCCATCAGGTCCATGCCGGCGGCGCCCTCGGTCTGGTAGGAGGGCAGCGGCAACGGATCGGCGGCCGCCCGCACCCGCATGATGGTGATCTCTACGGGCTGGGCGCTCACGCCGGCGACCTGCGGCTCAGGCGGCGAGGATCGATTCGTCGATCTGTCGGTCGCCCAGATCGCCGAGGAGTGCCAATGCCATGGCGTCGGGCTGCACCAGTCGTTCGGCCAGCGCGACGATCTCGTCGTTGCCTGTGGCGTCGATGCGCGCCGCCACCTCGGCAAGGGGGAAGTCGCGGCCGAAATAGATCTCGTTCTTGGCCACGCGACTCATGCGGCTGTCGCTGGTTTCGAGGCCCAGCAGCATGTTGCCCTTGAGCTGATTCTTGGACCGCGTCAGCTCGTCCGGTCGCAGGCCGTCGCGCGCCACGGAGCGCAGCTCGCCGGTGATCACGCCGACGACCTCTTCGACCCATTCGGCCGACGTGCCGACGTAGACGCCGATATAGCCGGCGTCGCGATATGAGGACAGGAACGAATACACGGAATACGCATGGCCGCGCTTCTCGCGCACTTCCTGAAACAGCCGCGAGCTCATGCCACCGCCCAGGGCGGTGTTGAGGACGTAGGCGGCGTAGCGCTCGTCGGCGCCCTGGGCGACGCCGGGCAGGCCGACACAGAGGTGCACCTGTTCCAGCGGCTTGCTGACGCTGAAGACGCCGCGCTGCGCCTGGGGCATGTGGCCGTCGAGCAGGCTCGCATGACCGGTCAGATGCCCGAAGTCGCGCGCCGCCCAGTGCTCCAGATCGGCGTGGGAGATATCGCCCGCCGCGGCGATGATCAGGCGATCGGGGCGATAGCGCGCGGCGAGGAAGTCGACGAAGTCCTGCCGAGCGAACGCCTGCACGGTAGTGCTGGTGCCGCACACCGGGAAGCTGAGCGGGTGCTGCGGCCAGTAATGCAGGTTGAAGAGGTCGTGGATGTAGTCGTCCGGCGTGTCCTCGCTCTGCGAGATCTCCTGCAGGACCACGCTGCGCTCGCGGTCGATCTCCTCGGCGTCGAGACGCGAGCTGAGGAACAGATCGGCGAGCAGGTCGGTCGCGATCGCGGTGTGCTCGGACAGGACGCGCGCGTAGTAGCAGGTGTACTCTTTGCCGGTGAACGCGTTGAGCACGCCGCCGATCGCGTCGATCTCCTCCGCGATCTGCGCGGCGCTGCGCCGCGCGGTGCCCTTGAACAACAGGTGCTCGAGGAAGTGCGAGATCCCGCCCTGAGCACGCTGCTCAAAGCGGGATCCGCTCTCGACCCAGATTCCGACCGTGACGGACGGAACCCCAACCATCTGCTCGGAAACGATGCGGAGGCCGTTCGGAAGGGAGGAACGCCCCACCATCGACTTAGGAATTCGGCCGTCCACCCGCCGGGGCGGAGGCGTCTTCTCCGCCACCTTCGAGCAATTCCTTGCGGCTCAGGCGGATCTTGCCGGACTTGTCGATCTCGAGCACCTTGACCTGGATCTCTTCGCCTTCTTTCAGCACGTCCGAGACGCGCTGGACGCGGCCGGGTCCGATCTGCGAGATGTGCAGCAGGCCGTCGGTACCCGGCATGATCTCCACGAAGGCGCCGAAGTCGACGATGCGGCGCACGGTCCCCTTGTAGACCTTGCCCACCACCGCCTCCATCGTGATCCCCTCGATGATCTCGATGGCGCGGCGCATGCCGGCTTCCTCGCTCGAGGCGACGAACACGGTACCGTCGTCCTCGATGTCGATCTTGCAGCCCGTCTCCTCGACGATGCCGCGGATGATCTTGCCGCCGGGTCCGATGATGTCGCGGATCTTGTCCTGGCGGATCTTGAGCGTCACGATGCGCGGTGCGTAGCTCGAGATGTCGCTGCGCGCCGTGTCCATCGTCTTGTTCATCGCCGCCAGGATGTGCAGGCGGCCGTCGCGGGCCTGGCTCAGCGCCTGCTTCATGATCTCGCGGGTGACGCCGTGGATCTTGATGTCCATCTGCAGGGCGGTGACGCCCTCGGCGGTACCGGCGACCTTGAAGTCCATGTCGCCGAGGTGATCCTCGTCGCCGAGGATATCGGAGAGCACGACGATGTCGTCACCCTCCTTGATCAACCCCATCGCGATACCGGCCACCGGCGCCTTGATCGGCACGCCGGCGTCCATCAGCGACAGACTGCCGCTGCACACCGTCGCCATCGACGATGAGCCGTTCGACTCGAGGATCTCCGACACCAGGCGGATCGTGTAGGGGAATTCCTTTTCGTTCGGCAGTACGGCCGACAACGCCCGCTCGGCGAGCGCCCCGTGACCGACCTCGCGCCGGCCCGGCGCGCGCAGGAACTTGGTCTCGCCGACGCTGTATGGCGGGAAATTGTAGTGCAGCATGAACTTGCGGTAGTACTCGCCGGCCAGGGCGTCGATCTTCTGCTCGTCGGATCCCGTGCCCAACGTCACTACGCCGAGGGCCTGGGTCTCGCCTCGGGTGAACACGGCCGAGCCGTGCGTGCGCGGCAGGACCTTCACCTCGCAGGTGATCTGGCGCACGTCCGTGACGCCGCGCCCGTCGAGCCGGCGCTTCTTGCCGACGATCATCTGGCGCATGGCCGACTTCTCGACCGACGCGATCACGCCGCTGATCTCCGCGTCGCGCTCCGGGAACTTCTCCAGCGCCAGGGCGAGGGCCTCGCTCTCCGCGGCCTTGACCGCGGTGTGCCGCTCCATCTTGGCGACCTGCTCCATCGCCTTGTTCATGCGCGGCAATGCGACGGACTCGACGTGCTTCTTGAGCTTCGCGTCGACCACCGGCGCCGTGACCTGGCGCTTCGGCTTGCCGAGCTTCTCGCGCAGCTCGTCCTGCATCTTGATCAGCGGCTGCAGCTCGGCCAGGGCCGTGTACAGCGCGTCGAGCATGACGTCTTCGGAGAGGATCTTGGCGCCGCCCTCGACCATGACGATGCTGTCGCGCGTGCCGGCGACCACCATCGACAGCTCGTTCTGATCGTACTCGCCCATCAGCGGGTTGATGACCAGCTTGCCGTCGCGACGGCCGACCCGCACGCCGGCGATCGGGCCGAGGAACGGAATGTCGGAGACCGTCAGCGCCGCCGAGGCACCGAGCAGGGAGACCATGTCCGGGTCGTTCTCTTTGTCGAACGACAGGACCGTGGCGATCACCTGCGTCTCGCAGAGGAAGCCCTTCTCGAAGAGCGGGCGGATCGGTCGATCCATGAGGCGCGAGGTGAGCACCTCTTTCTCGCCTTGCCGCCCCTCGCGCTTGAAGAAGCCACCGGGGATCTTGCCGGCCGCGAACGCCTTCTCCTGGTAGTCGCAGGTGAGCGGAAAGAAGTCGATGCCGACGCGTGCGGTGGGGCTGGCGGTGGCGGTGGCCAGCACGACGGTCTCGCCGTACTGGACGAGCGCGGAGCCGCCGGCCTGCTTTGCCAGCCGTCCGACCTCGATGGACAAAGGACGACCGTGAAAGTCGATTTGAACCTTGTGATACATGGATTGTACCTCCCGGGCAGGAACTGCCCTGTGACGTGGGAGGGGAAGACGCCTTGTCGGAGACGACCCAGGGCGGTCGCTTAGCGGCGCAGCCCCAGCCGGTCGATGACGCTCTTGTAGCGCGTACCGTCGTAGCGCTTCAGGTAGTCGAGCAACCGGCGCCGCTGTCCTACGAGCTTCAGGAGCCCGCGGCGGGAATGGTGATCCTTGGTGTGGGTCTTGAAGTGCTCCGTCAGGTAGTCAATTCGCTCGCTCAGCAGCGCGATCTGGACCTCGGGCGACCCGGTATCGGTGGTGTGGAGCCTGAACTGCTCAACCAGATCTTTCTTTCGCTGCAAAGCTACCCCCATCGTTCCTCCGTTTTATTTAGCCGTTCGAATTACCACAGTGGATGAATCAAGTAAAGGTGAGGGGGCGACGAGGACGCGGGCGTAGGCCCAGGCGTCGCCGGCGCGCACGGCCACCGCTGCGAGCTCGCCGGTCGCCTCGACCAGCAGGACCGTGTTGTCCGTCTGCGGACCGATCCGGCCCAGCACCCAGGCTTTGCCCTGTCGCACGGCCGCGACGGCCTCCCCATCGAGGACGACGGTCGGCACGTCGGCGAGCGCCTCGCGCAGGCCGACCAGGCCCGCACCACGGTCCGGCTCCCAACCGTCGAGGGGCACCGCCTGCTCGATGCTGAAGCGGCCAAAACCGGTGCGCCGCAGACTGTCCAGATGCGCCTCGGTGCCCAGCGCCCGACCGATGTCTTCGGCGAGCACGCGGATGTAGGTGCCCTTCGAGCACGCGACGACGCAGCGCAGCCGGTCGTCGGCGATCGCCTCGAGCTGCAGCGAGGCAATGCGCACCGGCCGGGCTTCGCGCTCCACCTCGACGCCCCGGCGCGCCAGGCGATAGAGCGGCACGCCGTCGCGCTTGATGGCCGAGTACATGGGCGGCTGCTGCAGATGCTCGCCCGTCAGCCCCGCGGCGACGGCCGCCAGCGCCGCCGCGGCAAGGGACGGGACGGGCGCCTGGCGCAGGCGTTCGCCGGTGCGGTCGCCGGTGTTGGTCGACCAGCCCAGCCGGATCACCCCCTCGTAGCGCTTGTCGGCGGTATTGAGGAACTGCGCGATCTTGGTCGCCTCGCCCAGGCACAATGGCAGCAGTCCGGTGGCAAAGGGATCGAGCGTCCCGAGATGGCCCACCTTGACCGTCAGGCGGCGCTTCACGCGCCGCACCACCTCGGCGGAGGTCAGGCCGTCGGGCTTGTCGATGAGCAGCAGGGCGTTCACGACTTCGGCTCCGTCGGTGTCGACTCCTTGAGCAGGCGCGACAGGCGATCGGCGCGCTCGACCGTCGGATCGAACTCGAAGGTGATCTGCGGCGCCACGCGCAGGTTGAGGCGGCGGGCGATCTGCGACCGGATGAAGCCCGCGGCGCTGGTCAACCCCTTCAAGGTTTCGGTGTGCCCGGACGCATCGTTCAGACAGCTGAAGTAGACACGGGCGTGGCGCAGATCCGGCGTCACCTTCACCTCGGTGATCGTCACCAGGCCGATGCGCGGATCCTTGATCTCACGCAGCAGCAGCCCGGCGACCAGCTCCTGCACGGCCTCACCGACCCGATCGGTGCGGCGGGTCATGCGCGCCCCGGCGACGCGCTGGCGTCAGCAGTGGAAGAACTCGATCTCCTCGTCACCCACCTCGGCGACATGGAGATCCTCGATGAAGCGCACCACCTGGCGCAGCGCGCCGTCGACGTATCCCGTATCGGTGCCCACCTGTGAGACACCGAGCACGGCGCGCTGCCAGAGATCCTGGTCCTCGCATTCCGAAATCGACACATTGAACGTGTTGGCCACACGCGCTTTGATCTTGCGCAGGACGCCGCGCTTTCCCTTGAGCGAATGGTTCTCCGGGATGAAGAGCGTCAGCTTCAGCACTCCGACGACCATGGGCGGGAGCGGCTAGAGCGATCGTTCGGCAGCCGCTCCGCGCGCGATGGCTGGACCGAGGCGGCGCACCACCTGTTCCATTTCGTAGACTTCGATGGCGTCACCGACCTTGATGTCCTGATACGAGTCGAGCCCGATGCCGCACTCGTACCCCGTGAGGACCTCGCGCGCGTCATCCTTGAAGCGGCGCAGGCTCGACACCTTGCCGGTGTGGACCACCACGTGATCGCGCACCAGGCGCGCCGGCGAGTTGCGCACCACCTTGCCATCGACGACGAAGCAGCCGGCGATGAGCCCAATGCCCGGGATGCTGAACGTGTCGCGCACTTCGGCGCGCCCCAGCACCTTCTCGCGGTAGGCGGGCTCGAGCAGCCCCTCCATCGCATCGCGCACGTCGTTGAGCGCCTCGTAGATGACCGTATAGAGCCGTACGTCGACGCCCTCGCGCTCGGCTGCGACCGTGGCCTTCGCCTCGGGCCGCACGCTGAAGCCGATGACGACGGCATTCGACGCCGCGGCCAGCATCACGTCGCTCTCCGTGATGCCACCGACCGACGCGTGCAGGACATGCAGGCGCACTTCGTCGGTCGACAGGCGAGTGAGCGCCTCGGCGATGGCCTCAACCGATCCCTGTACATCCGCCTTGATGACGATGCGCAGTTCCTTGGTGTCGCCGGCCTGCACCTGGCGATACAGGTCCTCGAGCGTGACCTTGGAGGTCTTCAGCATCGTCGCCTCGCGATGCTTGGCGAGGCGATGCTCGGCGACCTGGCGCGCCATCGCTTCGTCGGCGACGACGACGAACAGGCTGCCCGCTTCCGGCACCGCGGCCAGGCCGAGAATCTCGACCGGCGTGGACGGATCGGCCGACATGACCTTCTGCCCACGGTCGTCGATCATGGCGCGCACGCGGCCCGAGTGTGAGCCGCAGACGAACGGATCGCCCGGCCGCAGCGTGCCTTCCTGCACCAGCACGGTCGCCACGGGACCGCGGCCGCGGTCGAGCTTGGCTTCGACGATGGTGCCGCGCGCCGGCTTGTCGGGATTGGCCTTCAGCTCGAGCAGATCGGACTGCAGGAGCAGCATTTCGAGCAGATGAGGCAGGCCCTCGCGGGTGCGCGCGGAGACCGGTACGCAGACCGTCTGACCACCCCAGTCCTCGGGCAACAGGCCGTGGTCCGCCAGGTTCTGTTTGATGCGGTCGAGGTTGGCATCCGGCTTGTCGATCTTGTTGACGGCGACGACGATCGGCACGTTGGCCGCACGGGCGTGGTTGATGGCCTCGACCGTCTGCGGCATGACGCCGTCGTCAGCCGCGACGACGAGGATCACGATGTCGGTCACTTTGGCGCCGCGGGCGCGCATGGCTGTGAACGCCTCGTGGCCCGGCGTGTCCAGGAAGGTCACACGACGGCCGTGCACGTCGACCATGTAGGCGCCGATATGTTGCGTGATGCCACCCGCCTCGCCCGCGGTCACGTTGGTCTCACGGATCGCGTCCAGCAACGAGGTCTTGCCGTGATCGACGTGTCCCATGATGGTGATCACCGCGGGGCGCGTTTGTAGATGTTCTTCGCTGGCGGCGGCCTCGTGCCCGACCTCGACCGCCGATTCGGCGTCGAAGGTCACGTTCTCCAGGTTGTAGCCGAACTC
>JBOHWA010000091.1:0-4511 GCA_050735855.1 Binatia bacterium | reverse complement strand
GCGCTGCAGAGCGACGAGCGCGCCTGGGAGCAGTGGGTCGTGCGCGTGCATCGCTGGCACGAGCGCTGGCAGGTGCGCGGTATCACGCCGGCGCTGCGCAGCGTCTTCGATGTCTGCGAGGTGCCGGGCCGCCTGCTCGCCTGGGTCGACGGCGAACGGCGCATGACCAACCTGCTGCATCTCGGCGAGCTGCTGCAGCGCGCGGCGGTCGAGGGCCGGCGCGGCCCGCTGGCGCTGGCCGAATGGCTCGGCGAGATGCGCCATGACGCGCACCAGCCCGGCATCGTCGGCGAGGCGGCGCAGATCCGTCTGGAGAGCGACGACGATGCCGTGCGCCTGCTCACCATCCACAAGAGCAAGGGGTTGGAGTTCCCGATCGTCATCTGCCCGTTCGTCTGGGACGGCGGCCTGCTGCACGAGGGCGACAAGCGCTTTCCGCTCTGTCACGATCCGCGCGACGGCGGCCGCCGCATCGTCGACGTCGGCTCGCCGGATCTCGCGGCGCATCGCGCGGCGGCCATCGAAGAGGTGCGCGCCGAGAGGCTGCGTCTATTGTACGTCGCGTTGACCCGCGCCCGCCATCATTGCTCGGTGATCTGGCAGATGACCGGGACCGCGTCCGACGCCGCTTTTGCCTACCTGGTCCACCGGCCAGCCGGCGAGACGTCGGGCTCGGTTCACGCCGCGGTCATCGCGCACCTGGCCGCCAGCTCGGAGGATCGGCTGCGCCAGGACCTCGACGCCTTCGCGGCACGCGCCGGCGGCGCGATCGGCGTGCGCGACATCGCCGCCGAGCCGATCGTGCGGCGCGCCGCGCGTCCGGCGGAGCCGGAGCCGCTGCGCGTCCGCGCCGTGCAGCGCCGACTCGACCTGCGCTGGCGTACGTCGAGCTTCAGCGGCTTGGTGGCCGCCGCCGGCGACCGGCTGCCCATCCCGGTCGAGGAGGGCCGCGACCGCGACGAGAGCGCCACCGAGGATGCCCCCGCGGCCCTCGATGCCCTGCACGAGTTCCCCGGTGGCGCGCGCTCCGGGCTGATGGTGCACCACCTCTTCGAAGTGTTGAACGATGGCGTGCTCGGCGACGCCGCGGCGCTGCGCCGGCTGATCGGGGCGACGCTGCAGACCTACGGTGTCGAGCCGCAGTGGTCGGCGGCGGTCGGCCGTACGCTGACCGACGTCCTCGATACGCCGCTGACCGCCGCGCCGCCCTTCACGCTGCGCCAGGTCGGCGCGGCGCGCCGCCTGCCCGAGGTGGAGTTCATCTTCCCGGTCGGCGCCGCCGATACGGCCGGCGCCTCGCTGACCGCGGCGCGCCTCGCCGACGTGTTCGTCCGCCATGGCCGCGCGCCGCTGCCGGCCGACTACGCCGCGCGCCTGCGGGCGCTGCCGTTCGCGCCGCTGGCGGGCTTTCTCAAGGGGTATATCGACCTGGTCTTCGAGCACGGCGGGCGTTGGTATCTGGTCGACTACAAATCCAACCGACTCGGGGCGCGGGTCGACGACTACCAGCCCGACCGGCTGGTGCCGGTGATGGTGCAGCACCACTACATCCTGCAGTACCACCTGTACGCCGTCGCGCTGCATCGCCATCTGCAGCGCCGGCTGCCGGGCTACGACTACGAGCGGCATTGTGGCGGCGTGTACTATCTCTTCGTCCGCGGCATGGCGCCGGCCCTGCCGCCGGGCAGCGGCATCTACCACGACCGCCCGCCGCTGGCGCTGATCGAGGCGCTGTCGCAGGCGCTCGATACCCCCGCCGGGGACGCGTCATGAGCGGCGGCGCGGACGTCGCGCTGGTGGAGGCGCTGCGCGCGCGCGGCGTGCTGTCGCCGCTCGACGAGCACTTCGCCCGCACGGTCGCGCGCCTGGGCGGGGAGATGCGGGCCGCGGTCGTGCTCGCCGCCGCGTTGGTCAGTCGGCAGGTCGGCAACGGGCACGTCTGCCTCGATCTGCCCCGCCTGCTCGATGGGGCGCCGCTGCGCGACGAGGCCGGCGACCCGGTCGGCGCCGACACCTGGCCGCCGCTCGAGGCCTGGCTGGCGACCCTGCGCCACAGCCCGTTGGTCGGGTCGGCCGACGCGCCGGCCGGCGCGACACCGTTGGTGCTCGACGCCGCGGGGCGGCTCTATCTGCGGCGCTATTGGCAGCACCAGCGGCAACTGGCCGGTGCCATCGCCGAGCGGGCGGCCGAGGTCGACGCGCAGGTCGACGATGCACTGCTGCGCGACGGCCTGCGCCGTCTCTTTCCCGCGCCGCCGGGTGGCGAGCCCGACTGGCAACGGGTGGCGGCCTGCGCCGCGGTGCAGCGCCGCTTCTGCGTCATCTCGGGCGGACCCGGGACGGGCAAGACCTTCACCGTGGTCAAGATCCTCGCGCTGCTGATCGAGCAGGCGCTGCAGCGCGGTGGGGCGCCGCTGCGCATCACCTTGCTCGCCCCGACCGGCAAGGCGGCGGCCCGCCTCGGCGAGGCGATCCAGCAGGCCAAGGGTGGGCTGGCGGTGGCGGCCGACGTGTGTGCGGCGATCCCGGAGGATCCGTCGACCGTGCACCGCCGCCTCGGTGCGGAGCTCGGGCGGGCCGGCTTCCGTCACCACGCCGCACACCCGCTGGCGACCGACGTCGTGCTGGTCGACGAAGCCTCCATGGTCGACCTCGCGCTGATGGCGCGCCTGATCGATGCCATGCCCGCGGCGGCGCGGCTCATTCTGCTCGGCGACCAGGATCAGTTGGCCTCGGTCGAGGCGGGCGCGGTGCTGGGCGACATCTGCAACGTCGGCGGCCGGCGCTGCTACTCGACCGACTTCGTCGCCCGCGTCGCGACGCTCGCCGGCGACCAGCTGGCGCTCGACCCGTCCGCCCCGCGCACCACCGGCATCTGCGACAGCATCGTCTCGCTGACACGCAGCTACCGCTACCGGGCGGAGAGCGGCATCGGCCGGCTGGCGCGCGGGATCAATGCGGGCGATGAAGCGTCCGTGCAGCATATCCTGGACGGGGGCGGCGACCTGCGCCGCTGCGATCCGGGCGCCCACGGCGAGCTCGGCGTCGAGTTGCGCGAGCTGCTCGACGCGTTCATGGCGTCGTATGCGCAGGCCGTCCAGCCGCGCGACCGCCTGCTCGCCCTGCAGGCGTTCCGCGTACTCTGCGCGCATCGCCGCGGTCCGCTGGGCGCCGACGCGGTCAACCAACAGATCGAGCGCCACCTCGCCGCGGCCGGCCACATCCAGGGCGGCGAGACGTTCTATGTCGGCCGGCCGATCATGGTGACGCGCAACGACTACCAGCTGAAGTTGTTCAACGGCGACGTCGGGGTCATCGTCGACGATGCGCAGCGCGACGGCGGCCGCGCCGCCTACTTCCCGACGGCCGAGGCGGACGGCCGGCGGATCTCGCCGGCCCGCCTGCCGCCCTGCGACACGGTGTTCGCCATGACCGTGCACAAGAGCCAGGGCTCGGAGTTCGACGCGGTCGCCGTGCTGCTGCCGGACGGTGATTCGCCGGTGGTGACGCGCGAATTGCTCTATACGGCCGTGACCCGCGCCCGCCGGCACGTCACCCTCATCGCCACGCGCGAGACCGTGGCGCGCGCCGTCCGCCAGCGCGTCGAACGCGCCTCCGGCCTGCGCGATGCGCTGTGGGGATGAGCCAGCGGCGGGCCGCCGCGGGCCGCCCGGCGCCGCCTCGCGAGAGGTGTCCAGCGGTGCGGAGCAGGGCTTCCGGGCCTGTCTCGTGCGCTGTACACCGCGGCGCTTCCCGCCAACCCCTCGATCCGCTCGCTGCGTGGCATGGAACTTGGGTTGTCTCCGTGCATACGCCGTCAAAGGAGGAAGCCCAGATGCAGCGCTCCGCTTGCAAGGTGAAGCCGCCGACAGTCTTTGTGGTCGAGAACGACGCCTCCGTGCGCGACGGGCTGGCCTTCCTGCTCGAGGGTGCGGGGTTTGCCGTGCAGACGTTCGAGAAGGCCGAGAGCTTCCTCGCCGCGTGTGGAGCGGACCAGCCGGGCTGTCTGATCCTCGACGTGCGCCTGCCGGGCATGAGTGGGCTGATGTTGCATGAGCAGCTCGAGTCCGTCGGCGTCGTGCTGCCGGTGATCGTCATCACCGGGTACGCCAGCGTCGACACCGCCGTGCGGGTGCTCAAGCGCGGCGCCATCGACTTCATCGAGAAGCCGTTCAGCGACGAGGTGATCCTCGAGCGCGTGCGCGAGGCCATGCTGCTCGACGCCGAGCGGCGCCGCCGCGCGGCGCTGCGCCAGCAGCTCAGCGCGCGCCTCGACCGCCTGACCGCGCGCGAGCGACAGGTGTTCGAGGAAGTCGTGCACGGCAAGGCCAACAAGGTCGTCGCCTACGAGTTCGGCATCAGCGAGAAGACGGTCGAGGCCCACCGCGCGCGCGTCATGCAGAAGCTGGGCGCCGCCTCGCTGGCGGAGCTGGTGCGCATGGATCTGGTCTTCCACCAGGCCGACCGCCACCACTGGTCGGTGCGCCCGATGCTGTTCGATACCTGGTCGA
>JBOHWA010000090.1:0-4841 GCA_050735855.1 Binatia bacterium | reverse complement strand
GCCGGCCGGCGCCCCGCCGGGGCCGCCGAAGTAGCGCCGGCGCGCCGCGCATGCACGTCGACGTCTCCTGCCGGCAGTGCGGACAGCGCCAGCGCCTCGACATCGGTGTGCCAGCGGACGGCGATCGCGAGACGCACTGCCGTGTGCTGAGCGAGCGGCTGGCGCATCAGGCGAGCTTCCAGTGCTTCGGCGGCCACTTCGAGTTGCGCCCGGCGCTGCCGGACTATTGGGAGATCCACTGGGGGACGCTCGGCGACTGATGGCGCGGCAACCTCGCTTGCACTGCGTGACCCGGCGTGACAGCTTCGGTGCCACCTGGCGATCGCCAGGTCGGGAGGTCGACATGGCAGATGAGCATGAGGATGGGCCGATCGATGCGCAGGAAGTTCTGCGCTCGCTGGAGGACGTGCGGAGCCGTCTGCGGACCACCATCTGGGCGCTGCACGGCATGCACCAGGATCTGTCGTCGCTGACCGTCGACGACCTCGCCGACCTGGAACATCTGCTCACCGAGACCCTCGACCACCTGCTGTCCCCGGCCTATGACGCGGTGAGCCAGATGCTCGGAGCGGCCTCGGGCGGGGCGGTCACGACCCACTGAGAGTATGGCGCGCGTCTGGTTCGTTCGCCGCCAGGGCGGCCTCTGGGTCGCCCCGGGCGGGGCTCCGGCGTACGATATGCCGTTGTCGGCGCTGATCTTTCCGCTCGACATCGGCACCCATCGCCTGGTCACCGGCGATGCGCCGGTCGCCGCCCCGGCGCTGCCGGCCGAGGCACCGCAGACGCTCACCAAAGTGCTGATCGAAGCGGAGCCGCGCGATCTGGTCGAGCTCGAGTTCAGCGGCTATGTCGCCGGCGTCTACGACTCCCCATATTCCCCCACCGCAGCCGCCCGCCGCCTGGACGGGCAACGCGCCACGCGGGCGCGGGCCAGCGCCTGAGGTCGCCGATGCACGCGCTGCGGCTGCTGCTGGTGTTGGCTCTGCTGGTCGGCGCCGCCGGCTGCAGCGATGACGGCTCCGGCAGTTGGTCGTCGCGCTTCCGCAATCTCGGCAAACGCGCTGCGTCCGCCGACGTCAACCCGCCGGCGCGCGCGCCCGGAGCGCCAGACCGGTGAGCGCCCCGGCGGCTTGAACGGACCCGGATCATGCCGTCCTTCCGCCACCGCCTGACGCGCGCTCAGCAACGCGAGTACGACCGCAGCAACGCGGTCGGCGCCGTGCCGCTGCGGGCCACGCCGCGTCTGGCCCGCGCCGTGCCCCTGCTCGAGTGGGCGCTGGGACAGAGCGACCGCGCCCGCACGCAGCGCGTGGCGCAGGCGATCTGCGACGAGCTGTGTACCATCGTGCGCGTGCGCCCGCTGCGCGTCACCGTCAAAGCCGAGCGGCCGGCCGATGGGCGCGGCGAGCTGCACGGCCTCTACGTCTCAGCCGGCCGGTCGCAGACCATCAGCATCTGGATGCTCACCGCCAAGCGCAATCAGGTGGTGAAGTTCCGCACCTTCCTGCGCACGCTGCTGCACGAGATGGGACATCATCTCGACTACGAGTTGCTCGGCTTGCGCGACTCGTTCCACACCGACGGTTTCTTCAAGCGCGAATCGAGTCTGGTCAATCAACTGCTGGCCGCGGCTGCCCGCGCGCCGGCACTGCGAGCGACGGTCCCGGCGCCTGGGCCGGGCGGCGGAGCGGAACCGCTTTCCGCGGATGACTGAGCCAAGGAGGTCACGTGCACGCAACGGTGGCGGGGGTGGGAGAGACGGGCTTTGAAGTCACCGACAACCTCGACGAGCTGCTGTCGGTGCTGCCGCCCGGGGTGCTCGAAACGCTGATGCGACACCGCGCGCTGGCGTCGCTCATCGAGGTCGTGTGCGACCTCGGGCGGGTGCCGGAGGCGCGCTTCCCGGACGGCGTCACGGCGCTCGCCGAGGTGCCGGTCTCGCGCGAGGAGCTGGACTACATCGAGGCGCGCGTCGGTCAGTTCAACAAGGACAATCGCGCCGGGATCGAGCGCACGCTGCATCGCATCTCGGCCCTGCGCAACCGCGCCGGCGTCATCGTCGGCGTCACCTGCCGCGTCGGCCGGGCGGTGTACGGCACGATCGACATCGTCCGCGACGTCGTCGAAGCCGGCAAGAGTGTCCTCCTGCTCGGGCGGCCCGGCGTCGGCAAGACGACCTTGTTGCGCGAAGCGGCGCGCGTCCTCGCCGACGATCTCGAGCGCCGCGTGATGATCGTCGACACCTCGAACGAGATCGGCGGCGACGGCGACATCCCGCATCCCGGCATCGGCCATGCGCGCCGCATCCAGGTGCCGGCGCCGGAGCTGCAGCACGCGGTGATGATCGAGGCGGTCGAGAACCACATGCCGCAGGTCGTCGTCATCGACGAGATCGGCACCGAGGCCGAGGCGCTGGCGGCGCGCACCATCGCCGAGCGCGGCGTGCAGTTGATCGCCACCGCGCACGGCAACACGCTCGACAACCTGGTCGCCAACCCGACCCTCTCCGACCTGATCGGCGGCGTGCACGCGGTGACGCTGGGCGACGACGAGGCGCGCCGCCGCCGCACGCAGAAGACCGTGCTGGAGCGCAAGGCACCGCCGACCTTCGACGTGATGGTCGAGATCCACGACCGCGATCGCTTTGCGGTCCACCACGACGTGGCCTCGGTGGTCGACCGCCTGCTGCGCAACGCCGCGGTGGAGCCCGAGATGCGCACTCGGCGGGCCGACGGGGGCGTCGACGTCGAACACCGCGAACCCGCGCCGGAGCTGCCGGTTCCGGCCGCGCGCGGGCCGCGCGAGCAGCGCGGCCAGACCCTGCGCATCTTTCCCTATGCCGTGCGGCGCGATCGGGTCGAACGGGCCATCCGCGCCATGCAGCTCCCAGCCGCCATCGTCGAGTCGCCGGGCAACGCCGATGTCGTCCTCACCCTGCGCGCCATCGCCAAGAAGCAACCGCGCCGGTTGCGCGACGGGATCGGACCCAACCTGCGCGTCCACACCGTCGCCTCGAGCAGCCCGGCGAAGATCGAGCACGCGCTGCGCGAACTGTTCGACGTCGAGCGTCCGCACCCCGACCAGGAGGTCGCGCTGCGCGAGGCGGAGGGCGCGGTCATCGAGGTCATCGCCCGGCGCCAGGCGATCGAGCTCGCGCCGCGCGACTCGTACCTGCGCCGCTTGCAGCACCAACTCGCCAACGCCTATGGCCTGCAGTCGCAGAGCGTCGGCCGCGAGCCCTTACGGCACCTGCTCATCCGACCGGCGGACGCGTGAAAAGCCAGTCGGCACAAGCCATCCGGCGGCCTCGCCGTCTTCGTCAAGGCAAAGATTTTTCTTGACAGGAGCGATGCTCTCGTTGCAATTAAGAGCGAATTTTCCGGGTGAGTAGGACAACTCTAACTTAAGTGAAAGGTGGGGCTCGCATGACAAAGTCTCAGCTGGTTGAACGGTTGGCGAAGTTGGGTGGCGTGACCAAGAAGCAGGCCGCGGCGTTGATGGAGGGGTTGGTAACAACCGTCGTCAGCTCGGTGAAGAAGGGCGAGCCGGTCAAGGTTCCGGATCTCGGAACGTTCCGCAAAGTCCAGAGCAAGGCCCGCATGGGCCGCAATCCGCAGACCGGCGAGCCGGTCAAGATCCCCGCGCGCAAGAAGGTCCGCTTCACAGTCGCCAAGAGCTTCAAAGAGGCCGTGCTCGGCGCCAAGAAGTAGCACTCAAAGCACCCGCGCACGACCTGACTGACTGGAAAGCGGCTCATAGACCGAGGGGCGAGGCTGAATCCGCACAGCCATCCCAATTAGACCTCGGCTTGAGCGCAACAAGACTTTTTCATTTGGTTTACTTCCAGGGTCCTCTGTAGGGTGGCGGGAGTTTTCAGTTGCGGAGGTGGGGACATCCATAATGACAGATCGATCATTTGGGCTCTTTGAGCCTGATGCACTGCTTCCGGCCCAGTTCTACGCGGCGTTTCGCGGCGGATCCGGCGTGCGAGGCGAGAAACGGCTGATGTTGGCCGTCCTCGAGGACGCGCTGGATTGCTTCCAGAAGTATGCCGTGTCGCGCGACGGACACGGACAGCAGCTCTTCGACGAAGCCAACGCCTGGATTGTCTCCGGCGATCGCGGCTGGTTCTTCTCCTACGAGAACATCTGCGAGACCCTGGAGATCAATCCGGAGTATCTGCGCCGCGGGCTCGAAACCTGGCGGCGGGGCGCAAACGATATACCGCGTCCATCCACGGCCCCGGTTCCGCCGGCGCCGAAGGTAGAGCCCCCGCGCATGCGGGCGGCGAGCTGATTCGGCTCGAAGCCTGTTGGGGGGCGATCGATCGTCGGATCGGTCGCTCCCGACCGGCTATCGCCGGGAAGGCGAGGCTCCCGCCAAGCCGTGCCGCGAGACGCCCGACTCGGCTGGAGCCGCGCCCTCCCGTGCGCAGGGCAGCGACGGCGTGAAAACGATCGGCGTCACGGGCGGTATCGGGTCCGGTAAGAGCACGGCGGTCGGGATTCTCGCCGAATTGGGCGCCTTCGTGATCGACGCGGATCGCGTCGGTCACGAGATCTATCAGCCGGGGACGGCCGGTTGGGACGCGGTCGTCGCAGCCTTCGGCCGCCAGGTGGTGGCCGCGGACGGCACCATCGACCGCACGCGCCTCGGGCCCATCGTCTTCGCCGATCCGGGGCAGCTGGCGCGCCTCAATGCGATCGCCCACCCGCTGATCCGCGCCGCGGTCGGTACGCGCATCACCGCTCAGCGCGCCCTCGACGCCCGCCGGCCGATCGTCGTCGAGGCCGCCCTGCTGGTCGAGGCACAGTGGGACACTCTGGTCGATGAGGTGTGGC
>JBOHWA010000089.1:0-8813 GCA_050735855.1 Binatia bacterium | reverse complement strand
GGTAGCGGGTGTAGGCGCGCGCCACGGTGCGCGCCTCGTCGACCGGGTCGGGCGGCAGCACCAGCCCGCGGCCGGCGGCGGGCGAAGCGGCCGGCATGATCACTCGATGATGAAGTGCTCCAGCGTGCGGTTGGTCGTCCACAGCCGGAACATCTCCATGTCGCGCTCGTCGGCCGCCTCCAGCTTGTGCATGAGGTAGTCGAAGATCGACTTGTGCTTCTTGCACCACATCGAATCGCGCATGTGGCCGTGCAGGCTGCCCTGCGTCTTGTAGTTGTACTCGACCTGCTGGCCGCACCACGGCTTGTAGGTGCAGCTGACGCAATCGGCGTGCCCGTCGTTGATGCCGGCCATGACCAGCGCGCGCGTGCCGGCGTTGGTCATCAGGTCGTAGTAGGAGTCCTGCACCGTGCCGATGCGGAACATCTCGTCTCCCATGGCGGCGACGAAGCGGCCCTCGTCGGAGGAATAGACGGCGCCGTCCGGGGCGTAGCCGAGCTGGCCGATGCAGGCGCCGCCGGGGGTGCGCAGGTCGAGGTAGTTGGGCTCGTCGTCGGCGAGGATCTTGTTCAGCATGATCGCCGCGTGGCGCTCCATGACCTGGATGCCCTGGCGGTTGAGCTCGATGATGTAGTCGACGGCGTTGGCGTAGAACTCGAGGTACTCGTCCATCGAGTAGCCGAGCGTCTTGACGCTGCGCGCGGCGAAGCCGAACGGGTCGAGCTTGCGCAGGAACACGGCGCGGCAGCCGACCTCGACGAACTGGTCGACGATATCCTTCCAGCGCGACAGGCTGGGGCGGGTGATGGTCGGCAGCGCCTCGACGCGGTACTGGTTCACGTCGAGGCCCATATCCTTGTAGCGCTGGTTGATCGTGCGCATCCAGCCGAGCACCACCTCGTGGCTGTTGCCGTCGCGGAAGATGCGGATCTTGTTGTGCAGGTCGAGCGGCCCGTCGAGGCTGGTGCAGATCTGCACGCGGTTCTCGAGCAGGAAGTCGAGCTTCTCGTCGTCCATCAGCGACAGGTTGGTGACCAGGGCGAACGACAGCACCTTCCTGGCGGTGCGGTTGCGCTCGCGCGCGTATTCGACGATGTGGCGCAGCACCGGCCAGTTGGCGGTCGGCTCGCCGCCCTGGAACTCGATGGTCAGCGCCCAGGCGGAGGTCTGCAGGGCCAGGTCGACGCCGCGCTCGGCGGTCTCGATCGACATGTCGGTGTCGTAGCGATCCATACCGACGATCGAGCTGTGGCAGTACTGGCAGCCGTGGTTGCAGCGGTGGGTGAGCACGAAGGCGTGCAGGGTGGGGCCGGAGAACAGGTACGTCTTCTTGCGCTGCCAGCGCTTCGCCTGTTCGATCAGGTCGATCTCGGCGGCGACCAGGTTGGCGCGCGCCAGGCGCTGGTAGAGCGGCTCGCCGGGCTGTGGCCGGCCCTCGACGAAGTCGCGGTACTCGTCGCGGGTGAGCAGCAGCCAGTCGCCGAGGTCGTTGCTGACCAGGATCTTCTCGCCGATGACGCGCTGATTGAACGGCACGGCGAATTCGGGCTTCCAGCGGCTCGGATCGGAGATGCGGCCGAGGTCGACCTGACGGCCGCGCGGCAGCAGCGCGCGCTCCGGGGCCGGCGGGGTGGCGGTCTCAAGCATGGAGGCTCTTCCTGCGGATGGCGGTGTTGGCCAGCGCGAAGTTGCAGAACTCGGCGACCACGTCGCCCTCGACCTCGCGGTCGATGTCGGTCAGGTCGACGACGAAGTGCTCGCCGTCCGGGCGCACCGCGAAGCTGGCAAAGTCGGCGAAGGTGGTCGCCGCCTCGGTGATCGCGTCGTGCGCGTAGAGCGCGCGGTGCAGGCGCAGGGTGGCGGCGCTGGGGTTGCTCACGAGGCGGCGTCCTTCTTGGTCGATTCCCAGGGCGTGGCGATGCCGAGCGGGTCGTCGAGGAAGCCGTCGTCGCCGGGGTTGGCGTCGTCGAGCAGGCCGTCGTCGGCGGCCGGCGTGGAGCGTCCGGCGGCGCCGGTGATCGCCAGGCTGGTGATGTCCTCGATGATGCGCTGGTTGGCCTTGACGACGCGCAGGCGCAGGGCGTGGGCAAGCAGCTCATTCTCGAACTCGCCCGCCATGCGGTGCAGCGTCGCCTCGTCGAGGCGCTGTTTGCCGCGCAGGTGCACCAGGTAGCGGCCGTCGGCGCGGTCGAGCAGCACGTAGGCGCGGTCGAGGAACACGTAGGCGGCGGCGTACAGCACGTCGCGCGGATACAGCCCGGTGTCGAGCGACAGGGTCATGGTCGACGCGCTGGCGTCGAGCGATTCGATCGTCGGTGGGGTCATAGTCGTCTCACAGGTTGGCGGCGGCCAGCGCCGGCGGATCGGGCACCAGCTCGGCGTCGCCGTAGCGCTCGAGGTAGTCGCGGCGCAGGCCGAGGCAGATGCCCTGATGGTGGCGGCAGCCCATGCACTTGTCGGCGTAAGCGTTGGGCGAGATCTTCGATTCCCACAGCGCGAACGAGGCGTGCGGCGAGATGACCAGCACGCGGTCCTCGCGCAGGTCGGCGATGTGGTCCTCGTAGCCCGGCAGCAGGCAGCGCGGGATGTGGCGTGACAGCACCGTCACGCCGAGCTGGCGGCCGCGCTCGAAGGCGGCGACGATGCCGTCGCGCATCTCGGCGACCGGCAGCAGCGAGGCGAGGTTGTCGCGGTTGCGGTCGGAGAGCGACACCAGCCACAGGTTGAAGTGCTGCACGCCCTCGCCGGCCCAGTGCTCGACGATATCGGCGAGGTGCATCCAGGTGTCGTGCTTGATGATCAGGTCGCCGACCGGCACCTGGCCGTGCTGGCGCAGGTTGCGGACCCCGTCGTGCACCAGCGCGAACGCGCCCGGTTTGCCCATGATGCGCTCGTAGAGGGCGTCGGTGTGGGCCATGAACGAGATGTGGAAGTCGGTGATGCCGGCCTCGACCGCCTCCTTGGCGTAGGCGGGATAGGAGTACATCAGGCCGTTGGAAGCGACCTTGACCGACTGGAAGCCGCGGTCGCGGCACCAGCGCACGATCGGCAGCAGGCCGCGGCGGATGGTCGGCTCGCCGCCGCCGAAGGCGACCTTCACCGCGCCGCGCGCGCGCGCTTCCTGCAGGGTGCGCAACACGGCCGGCGTCGCCATGTTCTCGTGCCGCATCTCGTCCGTGATCGAACAGTAGTCGCACTGCACGTTGCAGGCGTAGCCGATCATCATGTCGATCAGCACGTCGGCGTAGTCGACGTGCTGGCCGCCGAGCTGGACGGTCTGCGCCATCGCTCAGGCCACCGCCACCACCGGGCGGGCGCGTTCGATGCGCATGTCCGGCTTGTCCTCGGCGAAGACCTGGAACCCCTCGCAGACGGTGGTCCACGGGCAGACCTCGCACACCGCGCGCTTCTCGCGCTTGGCGCCCAGCCACTCGTAGAGGTTGACCTGCTCGGGGAAGCGCGGGTCGGCGGCGAAGACCATGGTGCGGCCGAGCTTCTGCAGATCGCCGGCGACGTACGACTCGTAGCCCGGGAAGGCACACAGCTGGGCGTTGATGACGTGGATCTGGATCTGCTCGGCGTAGCGGTCGATGACCGCCATCACCGCGCGCGCCGCGTCCTCGAGCGGCGGCACGACATCCTCCCAGGCGCGCCCGAACGGCGTGGTGAACTGGAAGTTGATCTTGGCGAAGCCTTTGGCGATGGCCAGCTCGGTGAGTGGCAGGAGGTGGTCGACGTTGGCCGTGACGATGGTGACGTTGAGGCCGACGTCGACGGTGCGCGGGCGCAGCGCCATGACCGTGTCGATGCCGGCCAGCGTCTGCGCAAAGCTGCCCGGCGAGTCGGTGGCGGCCTCGTGCACGGCGGCGCTGGCGCCGTGCAGCGAGATCAGCAGATGGCTGACGCCGGCGTCGAACAGGCGCTGGGTCAGCGCCGGATCGCGCAGCAGGCGGCCGTTGCTGGTCAGGTTGATCGAGCGGTAGCCGAGCGTGCGCGCCAGCTCGATGGCGTCGGCGAGCTGCGGGTGGGTGGTCGGCTCGCCGCCGTCGATGTCGAGCAGCTCGGTGCCCTCGGCGCGATGCTGGCGCAGGATGGCGTCGATCTTCTCCCAGCCGAGCGCCGCCGAGACGCGGTCGCCGGTGGCGCAGAAGACGCAGCGGTTGGCGCACTTGTAGGTGATGTTGACGATCAGCTTGCGCGACGCGCGGGCCGCCACCTTCATGTCGAAGGCGGCGCGCGCCCGCGGCAGGTAGTCGGTCGGCAGGTGCGGCGGCTGGAAGCACGGCTTGTGCTGGAACAGCGCGCCGTCCTTGAGGTCGATGCCTTCGGGCGGGATGAGCTGCAGGTCGACCAATTGCTCGTGCAGCGCGGTGCCCTTGATCGGGGTGGCGAACTGCATCGACGGCCAGACGCCGTGGCGGTCGTAGAGATCGTAGGCCATGTCGAGGGTGGCGCTGACGTGCGCCGGCGTCTCCCACGGAAAGCCGATGATGTAGTGCGCCATCAGCGGAACGCCGAGCTCGGCGCACCAGGCGGCGACGCGCCGGATGTCGTCGAGCGACTGGCCCTTGCCGATCGGGCCGTTGAGGTCCTCCTGCGTGGCGCTCTCGGCCGAGATGCTGAGCATGTGCACGCGGCCCTGCATCAGCTCCAGCGCGGTGCGGCTGATGTGGTCGGCGCGCACGCCGTTGGGAAAGTCGTAGCGCAGGTCGAGCGCGTTGAAGCTGGCCAGCAGCGCCTCGAAGTCGGGCCGCACGTTGACCATCTCGTCGAGCACGATGAGATGGCGGGCGCCGAAGGCGGTGCGCAGCAGGTAGGCCCAGTGCTGCAGGCGGGCGAGCGGGATGGGCTGGTAGAGCTTGCGGCCGGTGCGCCGCCAGCCCGGGTTGCTGGTGCAGAAGATGCACTTGTGCGGGCAGCCCATGCTGGAGACGAACGAGCGCGTGCCGGGGCCGATGCCGAAGGTGTTCTGCCAGCGGCGATCGCCGAAGCAGTGGGCGAGGAAGTCGTCGAAGCGTTCGACGTCGATGCCGTCGAGCAGATGGAACGGCTCGAGTGGATCGGTGCCGCGCCCGCGCGCGTCCTGCAACACGACGCGCGCGCCGCGCAGCGTCGCCAGGTGGTCGGGGGCGCCGAACAGGCCCTCGCCGGGGTACTTGAGGATCGCGTCGAACTCCGGGTACTGCGCCAGCACCTGGTCGGCGTCGTAGTCGAGATAGTGCTGGCCGCCCAGGTAGCCGTCGGAGAGCAGCAGCACCGCCTGCGGGTAGCGCGCGCGCAGCGCCGCGATCAGCGCGCGCGTCTCGTCGTGCGCCGCCTCGATGCGGACGAAGACCGACGCGCCGAACACCACCACGTCGGGCGTGTCATCCGGCAGGCTGGTGAGGAACGCGTCGTGCGGCACGCCGAGGATCCAGCCGCCGGCGGCGCGCCGGTGACGGCCGGAGGCCGGCAGGGCGAAGGCGTCGTGCACCGCCACCTCGGCGCCCTGCTTCGCCGCCAGGCCGGCGCAGGCGAGCAGTCCGTGGTTGGCGAAGTAGGGGTAGTCGATGAAGTCCTCATCGAGCACCAGCGGCGGATTGACGAACAGGAACCGCGGCATCGGTTACAGCGCGCGCTGCAGCGCCTCCTGCCGCTTCTCCGCCGACGGCTGCTCGGTCTTCGAGCGCCGCCCGCGGCGGCTCTGCAGGCGCGCCAGCAGGTCGGGATGCGGCTCGTGCCCCAGCACCTGGAAGATCACCTCGTTCGGGTCGTCGAAGATCGGCGACAGCTCGCGTTCGTCGAAGGTCTTGGCCATCGAGAACATACCGGCGCAGATCGGGTCGAAGCGGCACGCGTCGCAGGCGCTGCCCTTGCCGTGCAGGAATTCCTTCTGGTGGATGAAGCCCTTGAAGTCGAGGAACTTGATGCAGCGCTCCTCTTCCTTGATCGTCTTGCGCGCCTCGGTCGACGCCCAGGCGAAGTTGCGCATGTAGCAGAGCGGCACGCGCTCGGCGCGGAAGGTGCGGCCGGTGCTGACCAGGTACTCCATCGCCTTCTCGAGCGAGACCTGGAACTCGTAGTGCTTGGGGATGCAGTCGGGGTTCTCTTCGGCGCGGTTGCCGTCGGGATCCATGTTGTTCCAGACGAAGTGGCGGATGAAGGGGAAATTCGCCGTGATCCAGCGCACGTTCTCGTCCAGGTGGTCGCAGTTGTAGACGTTGATCACCGTGTTGATGTCGCAGGTGATGCCCATCTCGGGGACGTGCTTCAGGCACTCCACCAGCACGTCCCAGGCGCCGCGGTACTGGGTGATGTAGTCGTGCACCTCGCGCCGGTAGCTGTGCAGCGAGACGTGGATGTGGGTCAGGCCGGCGTCGACGCAGCGGCGGAAGAAGTCCTTGTCGGCCAGCTTCTGGCCGTTGGTGATCATGCGGCTGAACAGCTTGCGCTCGCGCGCGTATTCCAGGGCGGGGAAGAGCAGCTCGGAGATGCTCGGCTCGCCGCCGGTGAGGATGACGCCGTCGTAGCCCATCTCCACCAGCTTATCGATGTTGTCGCGCATCGCGGCGTCGTCGAGATGGACGCCGGTCGGCGGGTTACTGCAGAACTGGCACTTCTGGTAGCAGTTGCGGGTCAGTTGGAGGTAGCCGAGATTTGCCATCGTGTCGCGACGCGCCTTCAGGCGGGCGTCGCGGCCTCCTTGCGCGCCGCCTGGCGGGCGGCATCGCGTTCCTGCGCTTCGACGCGGCGCTGTTCGCGCGCTTCCTGGGCGCGTTGCGCGATGACCATCAGCGGCTCGACCGCCGCGGCCTGCGGCGGCGCGAAGCCGGGCAGACTCGGGGCGACCCGTTCCATCGGTTTGCCGTCGCGCAGGCGCTGCGGCGGCTCGGGGTGCAGGCGTACGATCTGTTCGGCGGCATCGGCCGCCCAGGCGCCGTCGCGCAGCGGCTCGAGCTGCGCGAAGCCCTGGTCGCGCAGGAAGTTGATGTGGGCGCCCTCGCAGCGCGCGTTGACCACGCAGTCGCGGCAGCGCACCGACTTGCCCCAATAGCCCTTGATGACGTGCTCGCGCGCCAACTCGCGGATGGCGAGGCGACCGGTGTCGGGCTCGAACATCGACTGGCGCAGCACGCGCGGCGCCTCGGTCAATTGGGTCTCGGGCGTCAGGCAGGCGGGCAGGCCGCTGACCCGCACGCGCAGGCCGAGGTGGGTGAAGAACGCCTTGGGATCGCGCACGTCCTCGTCGATGGCGTCCTTGAGGAACTCGTGGCTCGGCTGGTCGATGCGCAGCTGCGCCAGATGTGCGGACACCAGGGTGCGGTTCGCCAGCAGCCACGGCGCCGTGTCCTGGTTGAGCGCGACCTCGATCTCGACCCCGGCCGGCAGCGGCGTCGGGCCGAGCAGCGCCGCCAGATCGGCGGCGCGGCGCAGCGTGATCAGCAGCGGGTTGCGCACCGCGCGGCGGTCCGGCAGGCGCGTCGCCTGGCGCGGCTGGACGTACAGTCCGACGGCCTCGGGCACCGGCAGGTGCTCGAGGCCGTCGAGATCCTCGACGGCGAACCCGAGCGAGTGGCTGCCGTGCGGCAGCTCGTCGCGCGTGATCTGCGCGTACGACCACTGCGCCGGATCGGCCTCGCCAATGTGCCAGACCTCCCAGCGCGCCTGGTTCTGGTGGCCGACGATGCGGTCGGCGGTATTGCAGAACGGCTCGATGAAGCAGTACTGGCAGCGGCGCTGATCGCGGCACTCGAGCGGCACGCCCTCATCGAGGTAGCGGCGCACCTGGAAGCGGCGGCCGTTCACCTCGTCGAGCATCTTGTGCGGATCCTGGATGAGATCCTCGAGGCCCTCGAGGAACTCGACCGGGAAGCGGTTGGTCCAGATCACCACGCCGGGGTGGTGGTTGAGTTTGAAGACCTTCTGCAGCCGCGGCAGATGTTCGACCGGATCGTAGAACAGGTCCTCGCGGTTCTCGAACGCCAGGCCCTGCGGAATGACGTGCAGCAGGTCGTACTCGCGCACGCCCACCGACAGGCAGAGGTCGACGATCTGGTCGATGTACGGCACGTTCTGCTTGTTGATGCAGACGTCGACGTTGACGATGATGCGGTTCTCGCGGATCGCCCGCATCATCCCCTTCATCAGCTTGTTGAAGGCGCCCGGCACCGCGGTGAGCCGGTCGTGCAGCTCGGGGGTGTGGCCGTGCAGGCTGAAGGTGACCTCGCCCAGCCCGGCTTCGACCGCCTGATTGTAGAACTCGCGCTTCGACAACATCATGCCGTTGGTGACGGTCTGCACGCGGTCGTAGCCGATCTCCTTGGCGTAGCCGATGAACTCGATGAAGCGCGGGTGGATCGAGGCCTCGCCGCCGGAGATGATCACCTTGTCGGCGTGCAACTGCTCGCGTCCGCGCAGCAGCTCGCGCTTCACCTCATCCTCGGGGATGTAGATATTGCGCGGCGTGTCGGTGTCGAGGCAGAAGACGCAGCGGCTGTTGCACGCCGTGGTCAGGCGCACCCAGTGCTTCTTCACGTTGGCGACGCGCTCGCGCGCCAGCATGCGGCGTTTCAGATGCTCGCTGTCCATTGCGTCGTCCTCGCTGTGCTGCGCCAGCCCACCGCCGTACCCGGGCACTCGACGTGCGCGCAGGGCTCCGAGCCGTCCTGACACGCGGTAAAGGCGCCGAACGGATCGGCGCCGCAGGGATGCGGATGGGCGACGCGGCGCCCACTCTCGATGTGGTACTGCTGCGCCGCGCGCGCCGTGCCGGCGTCGTCCGGGGCCAGCCCTTCGCGCGCCGCCAGGCAGCGCGGCAGCACCGCCAGCAGGGC
>JBOHWA010000088.1:0-5430 GCA_050735855.1 Binatia bacterium | reverse complement strand
AAGTAGGCCCGCGCGTCGCGCGCGTCGGCCGCGATCGCCTGCTCGGCCAGCGCCCGGCTGCCGGCCAGGATGTCGTCCTTCGACGCGCCGGCGAGATCGTCCGCCTGGTTGCACAGGGTCAGCGCCTGGTCGGCCAGCGCCGACCCCGGCGGCACCGCCGCCGCCGGCGGGGCCTGCAACAGGCAGCACGCCAACACCGGCGCCCCGATCCACGCCCACCGCTGCCGGGCTCGTCCGATCATCGACATGGCCGTGATGGCTGCATTCGTAACACTCTCCGCGCACGAAAGGCGATCAGATTCTTGCATCCCCCCGACTGGCCCGCGCCGGTTGCATTTCCGGCCCAAAGCCGGCGAAGAGAAGCCCATGCGACGCCTGACCTGTGCGGCCGGCCTCCTGCTGGCCGCGACCGCGGCCGCGGCCGATCCGCCGGGGGCGTGGCTCGACCGGCCATTGGAGAACTGGAATCGCCCCGGCGCCAGCGTGCCGGCGGCGCCGGCGCCCGACGGCGATGCGGCGACCGTGGCGCGCTGCAAGGACCAGGTGCGGCCACCGTCGACGGCGGCCGATCGCGCCGTGGTCGCGGCTGGCTGGACGTTGTTCGGCCCCCTGCAGGTGTGGGGCGCGGTCTCCGTGCTGACCGCCAACGCCAGCGTCGACGGCATGTGCCGCCCGACCCAGTACCAGGGCTTCGTCTTCCTCGGCGACCGCTTCGCCGGCACCATCGCGCCGCAGGTGATGAACGCGCGCACCGACGGCGCCGAGACGACGCTGAGCCTGTATGGTCCGACCAACCTGGTGGCGGAGTTCCAGCGCTACGCCGACAGCGACCCGCTGTGCTGCCCCACGCGCACCAGCACCGTCACCTACCAGACGGCCACCGGCGCCGACGGCCCGCTGCTGGTCGGCGCCACCGCCAGCACCGCAGCCAACACGCCGTAGGCCGGACGTATGGCGGTCGCACCGCGCCTCGCATTCATCCCCGGCGGTTCGACCGGCATCGGGCTGGCCATCGCCACGCAGCTGGCGGCACGTGGCACCGAGGTCGCCATCTTCGCGCGCCGCACCGAGCCATTGATCGCCGCCGCCGCGGCGATCGAAGCGGCCTGCCAGCGGCCGGCGCAGCGCGTCGCCTGGTGGCCGCTCGACGTCGCCGACGCCGCCCAGGTCGCGGCGGTGATGAGCCGTGCCGTCGCCACCCTCGGCCCGCCCGATCTGTTGATCAACTGCGCCGGCCGCGCGATCCCCGATTACTTCGACCGCATCCCCGCCGCGCAACTCGACGAGAGCATGCGCATCAACCTGTACGGCGCCTGGCACACCATCCAGGCGCTGCTGCCGCACCTGCGCGCGCGCGGCGGCGGGCGCATCGTCAACGTCGCCTCCCTCGCCGGCCTGATCGGCGTCTTCGGCTATACCGACTACGCCGCCTCGAAGTTTGCCGTCGTCGGCTTTTCCGAGGCGCTGCGCAGCGAGCTCAAGCGCGACGGCATCACCGTGCAGGTGCTCTGCCCGCCCGACACCGATACGCCGGCGCTGGCGCAGGAGAACCGCACCAAGCCGGCCGAGACGCACGCGGTGTCCGCCGGGGCCAAGGTGCTGAGCGCCGACGCCGTCGCCGCCGCGCTGCTCGCCGCGCTGTCCGGCGACCGCTTTCTGATCATCCCCGGCCGCGACGGCCGCTTCGCCCACCTCGCCAAGCGCCTCGCCCCACGCCTGGTCGAGTGGGTGATGGACCGCCAGATCCGCGCCGCGCGCCGTCAATCGTAGCCGCGCCCCGCTTGATCCGGACGCGCGGGCCGTGCCCGGCGCGCCCTCACCCCGCCTGGTAGCGGCGCAGCTGTGGCAGCCGCCAGGCGACGATGGCGACGACGATCAGGCAGCCGATGCCGCCGCTGACCACGGCAAACGTGGCGTTGGTGGCGGCGGCGACGAAGCCCGACTCGGCGGCGCCGAGCTGGTTGGACGCGCCGATGAAGATGAAGTTCACCGCGCTCACCCGGCCGCGCAGCGCGTCGGGCGTCGACAGCTGGATCGCGGTGCTGCGCATCACCACGCTGACCTGATCGGCGACGCCGACCAGCATGTAGCAGGCGACCGAGAGCGGGAAGGAGCGCGACAGGCCGAAGGCGATGGTCGCCAGTCCGTAGACGACCACGGCGAGCAGCAGCGCCCGCCCGGCGCGGCGCACCGGCCGGCGGGCGATCAGCACCAGCGAGGTGAGCAGCGCCCCCGCTTCGAGCGACGCGCTCAGCACCCCGTAGCCCTGCGCCCCGACCTGCAGGATGGTGTGGGCAAAAACCGGCAGCAGCGCCGTGGCGCCGCCGAAGATCACCGCGAACATGTCGAGCGTCATGCAGCCCAGCACGACCGGATTGCCGCGCACGAAGGCCAACCCCTCGCGCACCGCCGCCCAACTGATGGCGCGGCGCTCGCCGGGCATCGGCTGCGGCCGCAGCAGCGCCAGGAACAGCAGCGAGCCGACCACCAACAGCCCGTAGGCCGCGTACACGGCGCCGACGTCCATGCCGGCGATGATGAAGCCGCCGGTCGCCGGCCCGCTCATGAAGGCCAGCGCCTGGCCGGTCGAGGCCAGCGTGACGGCGCGCGGGAAGGCGGCGCGCGGCACCAGCGTCGGCAGCAGCGCCGCGCGCGCCGGGTTTTCAAACGACGAGGCACAGGCGATGACGAACACCATGGCATAGAGCAACGGCACGCTGATCGAGCCGTCGCGCGTCGCCAGGAACAGCACCGCGGCGCAGGTCAGCGGCAGCAACTGCGCCAGCATGATCACCCGCCGGCGCTCGTAGGAGTCGGCGACGGCGCCGCCGAGCAGGGTCAGGCCGAGCGCCGGCAGGAACTGGACGACGCCGATCAGGCCGAGATGGAACTCGGACTGGGTCAGCGCATACACATGCCAGGCGATCGCCGCGCGCAGCATGGTCATGGCCGTGCCGCCGCAAACCCGGCTGACCAGATAGAAGATCAGGTTGCGGCTGAGAATGCGCTCGGGCTCGACGACCATCGGGGACGCCTTCCTAGGCTATCCATCCGGCAAAGAAAAATTTGACCTGGGCGGCAATATGTGGCCTGTTCCCGGTCACCCCATATGGGGCAGGAGGTGGGATCATGGGGAAGAATCTGTGGCAGCTGATCGTCGCGGCGGTCGTCGCCGGCGCGATCGCCGGACCGGTGGGAGCGCAAACGTGCAGCGATGGGAACGTCTGCACGACCTCGGACATTTGCACCGACGGCACCTGCACGGGCGAGCAGGTGCCCGGCCCATGCGACGACTTCAACCCCTGCACGATCAATGACACGTGCATGAATGGTGTCTGCGCCGGTACACCGAACGCCGGCGCCACCTGCGGCATGGAAGGGTGCGAGGGCGCCTGCACCGCCCAGGGGTTCTGCTTCCCGGACATCGAGAAGCAGATGGCGCCCTGCACCGATGCGCTCGGCGCCTGCACCACCGATGACATGTGCCTGGGCACGATCTGCATCGGCGCGTTCATGGTCTGCCCCGACGCCGACGAGAACAAGTGCACGCCCGACATCTGCAATCCGGCCACCGGTCAGTGCCAGACGGTGCCGTTCTCGCCGTGCGGCGATTGCGAGACCTGCGATCAGGCAAGCGGCGAGTGCGCGCCCTCCAACCCGGGCGGCGCCTGCGACGATTTCAATGAATGCACCGGCGACGGCTCGTGCGACGTCGACGGCGACTGCCTGTCGGGCGGCCCGGTCACGCCGGGCGAGGACACGCCGACCCCGACCCCCACCGACGACACCACCGCCACGCCGACCGGCCTGCCGACCGGCACCGCGACCGCCACGGCCACGCCGACGCCGACGGTCGACGTGCTGCCGACCGCGACCGCGACCGACACGGTGGAGGTCAGCACGGCCACGCCGACCGACACCACGGGGCCCGACACCGAAACCCCGACCGATACCCCGACTGAAAACCCGACCGATACGCCGACGGAAACCCCGACCGGCGTCCCCACCGGCACGGCCACCGCCACCGCGACCTTCACGCCGACCGGCATCCCGACCGGCACCGCCACGGCCACCGCCACGGCGACCGGCGTCCCGACGGGCACCGCCACCGCGACCGCCACCCGCACCACCGGCGGCCCGACCAACACCGTCACCGTCACCCCGACGGTCACGGCGACCCGCACCGCGACCGCGACCAACACCGCCCTGCCGGTGGTCGCCTCGATCATCGTGGGCTCCACCACCGGCGAGCCCGGCGGCGTTGCAAACTTCGACGTGTCTCTCGAGACCCAAGTCGACGTTGCCGGCACCCAGAACGACATCGCCTTCGAGCCCGAGGCGCGCATCGCGGCCAAGGAAGACAGCTCGCCGGACTGCACGGTCAACCCGGCGATCGACAAGCCCGGGTCGTCGTTCGCCTTCCGTCCGGCCGGCTGTACGGTCGGCACCGACTGCACCGGCATCCGCGCCATCGTGCTGTCCCTCGACAACCTCGACCCGATCGAGGATGGCGCCGTCCTCTATACCTGCCGCGTCGAAATCGCCGCGGACGCGGAGGGCACGGCGCCGCTGACCTGCTCCAACCCCGGCGCCGGCAATTCGGACGGCGAACGGCTCGGCGCCGACTGCACCGACGGCGTCGTCACCATCGCCGAGCCGGGTGACGCGACGCTGGTGATCGCCGACATCACCGGCATCGCAGGCGCCACGGCGCAACTGACCGTCTCCCTGGTGACTGAGATCGATGTCGCCAGCACGGTCAACCAGGTCCTGCTCCCCACCGGCACCGGCGTCATCGGCGGGCTCAACGGCGAGCCGCTGTGCTCGGTCAACCCGGCGATCGACAAGGAAGCGACCGAGTTCGACTTCGTCCCCGCCGGCTGCTCACCGGGCAGCACCTGCACCGGCGTCCTCGCCACGGTGACCTCGCTGCTGAACGACGACCCGATCCTGACCGACTCGGTCCTCTACACCTGCACCATCGCCATCGACGAGGACGTCGCCGCGGGCACCTACCCGCTGCAATGCGCCGAGGCGCTCGCCGTGGGCCCCGACGGCGAAGAGCTCGCCACCGAGTGCGTCGACGGCGACCTGGTGGTCGGCGTTCAGCCGACCCCCACCCACACCCCGACCTTCACCCCGTCGGTCACCCACACCCCAGACGGCTCGGCCACCGTCACCGCGACGGCGACACCGACCCCGCCGCCGCCGCCGACCGCGACCAACACCCGCCGTCCGAAGCCGCACGAAGACGACGGCTGCCAGATCGTCGCCCCGACGACGAGCCCGCGCGGCTGGATGCTGCTCGCGCCGGCCGCCCTGCTCCTCTGGGTGCGCCGCCGCAACCGCTAGTCCGACGACAAGCCGCTCCCGCGCGAAACGTGCGGGAGCGGCTGTCCGTCCTCAGGTGCACCGCCGGGAGGGCGCCGC
>JBOHWA010000087.1:0-3095 GCA_050735855.1 Binatia bacterium | reverse complement strand
CGAAGCACTCCCCGACGGCATCGTCGATCGTCGTGCCGAGCCGCATGAAGTCGCCCGGCCCGCGCACGGTGAGGAGCTGGCAGTGACCGCCCGACACCAGCAGCAGCAGATAGGGAAACGTCACCTGCTCGGTGAGACGCACCGACAGCGCGTGACCTTCGAGATGGTTGACGGCGAGGAACGGTTTGTCGTGCGCGAAGGCCATCGCCTTGGCCGTCATGACGCCCACCATCACGCCGCCGATCAAGCCCGGCCCGCCGGTCGCGGCGATGCCGTCGAGGTCGCCGAGCCCGAGCCCCGATTCGGCGAGCGCCTCGGCCACCAGCCCGTCGATCCGCTCGAGATGGGCGCGCGCGGCGATTTCGGGCACCACGCCGCCGAAGCGGCGATGCTCGGTCAGCTGGCTGTAGACGACATTCGCGAGGATGCGCCCGACCGGTGCATCGCCCACCACATCGTCCGGTGGCGCTTCGACCACGGCGACCGCCGTCTCGTCGCAGCTCGTTTCGATACCCAGGACGCGCATGCGCGTCTTCTAGCCTCCGGGGGTGTCCTGCGCTAGAGCAGCGCCATGGCTTCCCTCCTCCGCCTCGGCACACGTGGCAGCAAGCTCGCCCTCATCCAGACCGGCCTGGTGCGCGATGCGCTCGCGGCGGCCGTGCCGGCGCTTGCTGCGCCCGATGCGATCGAGGTGGTGGTGATCAGGACCACCGGCGACATGATCCAGGACCGGCCCCTGTCCGAGGCCGGCGGCAAGGGCCTGTTCGTCAAGGAGATCGAGGAAGCGCTGCTGTCGGGGCGCATCGATGCCGCCGTGCACAGCATGAAGGACATGCCGACGGTACAGCCGGCGGGATTGGTGATCTCGGCCTTCCTGCCGCGCGAAGACGCACGCGACGTGCTGATCGCGGGCGATGTCGGGCGAATCGCCGACCTGAAACAGGGCGCGATCGTCGGCACCGCGGCGCTGCGCCGGCGCGCGCAGCTCCTGTATAAACGGCCGGACCTGAAAATCGTGACCCTCCGCGGCAACGTCGACACGCGGCTAGCCAAGCGCGACGCGGGCGAGGTCGAGGCGACCCTGCTCGCGCTCGCCGGCCTCAAGCGCCTCGGCCTCACGGTCGGGACGCCGGTGCCGGAAAGCGAGATGCTGCCGGCCGTCGGCCAGGGCGCGGTCTGCATCGAGTGCAGGATCGACGATGCCCGGATGATCGGCTGGCTGGCCGCGATCAACCATGCCGCGACCGCGACCTGTGTCGCCGCGGAGCACGCAATGCTCGCGGTGCTCGACGGCTCGTGCCGCACGCCGATCGCGGGCCATGCGATCCTCGACACCGACGGCTCACTCTATTTGCGCGGCCTGATCGCCAAGCCGGACGGCTCGGAGCTGATCGCCACCGAACGGCGCGGCCCGCCAGCCGACGCCGAAGCGATGGGCCGCGAGGCCGGCGACGAGCTGAAGCGCCGCGGCGGCCCCGGATTTCTCGCTGCGTGAAGCGGATTCCGGAACCCAAATTCGAGCAAGTCTTTCCTCCTTGGCGAAGCCGGGGAGGTGGCGCGGTAATCCGCGACGGAGGGGTCATGGGCAACAGCATCGGTGCGGCCCATGACCCCTCCGCCCGCGATTACGCGGGCACCTGTACCCATGTGAAGCGGTTCTTGTAGCGAGAAGCGCGGGAGGCGGGCCCGTCCGAAGCCGAGCGTAGCGAGGCGCAGGACGGGCCCGCCTCCCGCGGCGTATCGTTGCCGGACCGAGCCGATCCGCCGGGAGCAACCTACAGGCACCTGGCGCCACGAGCACCCGGGGAGGACGTGTGCCCCGGCGGATTGGCCGCGATCGAGGCCCAGTGGGGAGACCGCGCCGGCACGTCCTCGACGTGACGAGCACCAGTACAGGTACCGACCGGGATCGCGGCGGCTCGCACACCCAAACGGAGCAACGGCATGAATGACCGAAAGTGTTGGTATGCAGGAGTAGACTGGGCCAGTCGGAGCCACCACGTGCGCTTGATCGACGGTGACGGCCGCAGCCTCGGCGAGCGCGTCTTCAAGCATGACGGCGAGGGCCTGGCCGCGATGGCCGACTGGCTGATGGCGACCAGCGGCGCCGAGCGGCCCGCCGACATCGCCGTCGCCATCGAGGTCCCGCATGGGCCTGTCGTCGAGACCCTGCTCGAGCGCGGCTTTGCCGTCCATGCCCTCAATCCCAAGCAGATGGACCGCTTCCGCGACCGATACTCCCCCGCCGGCGCCAAGGACGACAGCCGCGACGCCCTCGTCATGGCCTCCGCCCTGCGCACCGATCCGCACTGCTTCCGCCGCCTCGCCGCCGCCGATCCCGTCGTCGTCGAGCTGCGCGAATGGTCGCGCATCGCCGAGCAGCTCGGCGAGCAGCGCACCCAACAGGCCAATCGCCTGCGCGAGCAGCTCTGGCGCTACTTCCCGGCCTTCCTCGACCTCGACGCCGATCTTGCCGCTCCCTGGATGCTCGAACTCTGGAGCGCCGTGCCCACGCCGCACAAGGCCAGGCGCGTGTCCAACACCACCATCACCAACATCCTCAAGCGCAACCGCATCCGCCGCTTCGATGCCGAAAAGCTCCTCGCCATCCTGCGCCAACCCCACATCCCGGTCGCCCCGGGCACCGGCGAGGCCGCCCAAGCCCACATCGCTCTCCTGGTCGAAAACCTCCGCCTCATCAACCGCCAGATCACCCAGGCTCACCATCAGCTCGATGAGCTCCCCAAGCGGCTCGCCGCCGACCAGCCCGCAGACGGCGAGCCCGCACCGGGGCAGATCGAGCAGCGTGACGTGGTGATCCTCACCTCCTTGCCGGGACTGGGAAGGATCAATCGCGCCACGCTGCTGGCAGAAGCTACCGAGGCCCTGCAGCGCAGAGATTACCCCGTCCTGCGCGCCTTGACAGGCGTCGCTCCCGTCACCCGAAGATCCGGAAAGGCCTGCTCCGTCATCCGACGTTTCGCCTGCAACAAACGCCTCGCAAATGCCGTCTACCACTGGGCCAGGACCGCCTCCCAGCATGATCCCATCTCCAAAGCCAAGTACGCCGCCCTCAGGGCCAGGGGCAAATCTCA